>CAZGBW010000365.1:0-2838 GCA_964523995.1 uncultured Victivallales bacterium
TGGTGGTGAGGACCGACGGCGTCCAGCTACGCGGCGAGAGCGGCGACCGCGAAAAGGTCATTCTGGACGGCGGAAACAGAGCCATCAGCCTGATCATGCTCATGGGGGCCGACGACGTCCTGGTTGCCGACCTGACGCTTCGCAACTCCGGCGTTCACGGCCTGGATATCAAGGGCGACCATGACACGCAGCGCACCCGCGTGTATAATGTCAAGTTCCAGAACATCTGGGAGCGGGCGATCAAGGGCACGCATCCGAAGCGCACCGCGGGATTTGAGGGTTCGCCCGATGATCCGGAATGCCAGGCCACGCGGCCCGTCGGCGGCTCGATCCGGTATTGCCTGTTCGTCAACGACGCGCGGAAAACCAGGAACGACTGGGCCGGGGGAGATTACATCGCCGGGATCGACATGATGTGGCTGAAGAACTGGGTGATCGCGGACAACGTTTTCATCGGCATTCGCGGCAAGAACGGCATCGGGCGCGGCGCGATCTTCATCTGGGTCAACTCCGAGAACGTGACGGCCGAGCGCAACATCATCATCAACTGTGACCGGGGCATCTGTTTTGGCAATCCGTCGGGCGGGCGGCCTCACATGACACGGGGCGTTATTCGAAACAACTTCATTGTGGGCGGCGTCAACAGCGCCATCGAGGCCATCCGCACGGTGGACACGCGGATCAGCCACAACACGATTTACGCCGCCTGGCCGGAACTGCCGGACTCGGTGCTGGTCATCCAGGGGTCCGAGGGTATCGAATTCGTCAACAACTTCATCCACGGGCGAATCCACCTGGAATACGGAGTCAAGGCGGAGCACAACCTGATCGGCGACTATGGCGATTGCTTCGTCAATCCCGCGATTGGGAATCTCCATCTGACAGAAAAGGCCGCCGAGGCCCTGGGCCGGGCCAAGCCGCTCAAGGAAGTGACGGAGGACTTCGACCGGAAGAAACGGAAGGACCAACCCGACATCGGCGCCCAGGAGACCGATCTGACCCCGCCGGAGAGTTTCCAGGCCCGGACTATGCCGCCCTACCCCCGGATTCCGCCTCCAACGGCGGAGTTCCTGAATAAGTCCAATCCGGATGTCCAGGCGGTGGTGAAAGCAGCGGCCAAGGCCCCGGCGCTTCCGGCGCCGGCCGGCAACGTGGTGAAGGTGGCGACCGCCGAGGAACTCTATGCCGCGGCAAAGAGCCTCCAGGACGGCACGACGATTCTCCTGGCGGACGGGGTTTACAACCTGAAGGATCCGGTCCTTCTGCATGGGAAGAATATCGCGGTGCGCGGCGCTTCGGGCGATCGCGAGAAAGTGATCCTGGACGGCCAGATGGGCCAGGGCGGGATTCTTCGTGTCCGGGGCGCGGAGAAACTCCTGATCGCGGATCTGACCGTGACGGATTCCCAGTTCGGCATCTACATGCTCGGCGACAGCGACGTGAACGGTATTCAGATTTACAACGTCAAGTTTTACAATATCTGGCGGCGCGGTCTGAAGGGCACCCACCCGGCGCGGATTGACGACAGCCCGGATAACTTGTTGCCCCCGGATCAGGTCAGGAAGATCCGTCCGCGAAACGGGGAAGTCCGTTACTGCCTGTTCGTCAACGACCATCCCAAAACGGACGACACCGACGGTTTCAAGGGGGATTACATCAGCGGCATGGATCTGATGGGGCTCCTGAACTGGGTCGTGGCGGACAACGTCTTCATCGGCATCCGGGGCAAGAACGGCCACGGGCGCGGGGCGATTTTTATCTGGGTCCATTCGGAGGACGTCACGGCCGAGCGCAACATCATCATCAACTGTGACCGGGGCATCTGTTTTGGCAATCCGTCGGGCGGGCGGCCTCACATGACACGGGGCGTTATTCAGAACAACTTCATTGTGGGCGGCGCGACCGAGGCCATCGAAATCGTCCGGACGCTGGACACGAGAGTCTGCCACAACACCATCTGGGCCACGCGTCCTGAATACCCGGACGAGGTCCAGTTCCTGCAAGGGTCCGAGGGCGGCAAATTTATCAACAATCTCGTTCATGGACAGGTCAGTATCGAAGATGGCGTTCTGCAAGAGGGGAACCAGGTGGGCGATCTGACGGGCTGGTTCGTTAATCCCGGAGTCTGCGATCTGCGCCTGACGGAAAAGGGGAAGGCGGCCCTGAAGGCCGGCGCGCCCTTGGAAGAAGTCCCCGCGGATGTTAACGGCAAGCCCGCCGCGCCGCTGCGCCGCAAATGATCGAGGGGGTATCTTCTTAGGGGAGATCGGCATAATCCTTTACCGAATAACGCGGGCGAAAAACTCATCCTTTGGGAAGTAAGGTGCTGTCAGGAAATAACAGGTACAAACCAGTTAAGACTTTGACCACCCGCTAACCGGAACCGCTCATGCGATTGATTCTCGCTGACGCTCATAGCACCTTTCATCAATAGAATACCCCCCCACAACCCCGGAAGCGCCATTTTCGCGGACCCCGCTGCCCCGCCTTCGTAACTTGCCGGGTTGACGTTGAATGCGAGAAACAGATCTGACCCCTATACGGTTGCCGAACTCACTTCACATCCAGAGCAAGACTCTCGCTGTGGCTGTTGAACTCGGGGGCGTACAGGCTCTGGATGCTGGCGATCCCGGTCTGGTACTTGCCCTTCAACTGCACCCGGACGCTGTACTCGAACACGTACACGCCCTTGGGCAGGTAGTGGATGAAGAAGTGGCTCGCCGTGTCGCGCGTGCTTTCGTAGTAAGCCAGGCCGTCCCGGTACTTGTTCTCGCTCAGTACGCTGACCGGCTCCGTGCCGCTGCCGCGCTGGTCCTTGAGGTGCACGTACTCCATGTC
>CAZGBW010000366.1:0-2828 GCA_964523995.1 uncultured Victivallales bacterium
GGCGTGATGGCTGTGACGAGGAATGGCGGGATGGACGCGGATGATGTCCCTGGCGGTTGCCGTGGTTCAGAGGTCGGTTGCCAGGGTGATCCCCGTGCTGACCGACCACTCGTCGTACAGGTCTCCGCCCTCCGCGAATTGCTCCCACCGCACACTGCTCTGCCAGGAGCACCAGTCCGTGAAGCGCTGCGTGTAGCCAAGTGCCGCGGCCAGGGGGAGCGTGTCCGTGTCGATGCCTTCGTCGTCCGCTGATGTCGCGTTGGCGCATTTGACCGAGAGCTCCAGGTTACTGCTGGCCGATGTACGGAACACGGTACCGGCGGCAATGGCGATCTCGTCCGCCTTGTCCAGTGGTTCATTGGAGTCGACCGTGGTTTGCTGGAGCTCGGTCCAGAATGCCGTTCTTGTCGATAGCGGCAGGGAAACCCCGAGGATCATTCCCGAAATATCGGCAGTCTGATCCTCCCCGGCCAATGTCAGGCGGCTTTCGTAATCACGCGCAAGGTAATATGTGCGCAGGTAAAGCTGCTGCCCGCCGCGGAAGTTCAATCCCGCCGCCAGGGAGGCTTGCAGCCAGACGGCATCATTGTCGGGAAGTTGCGTATCGCGAAACGTGCCGGCGGCCGTCGTGGCGACAATCTGCAGGTTCCAGAGGCGGTAATGGATGCCTGCAGAGAGGGTCGGGGATTGTTGTTCTCCAACATCGGAGGCAAAGCTCCGCTGGGTGAATGACGCGTTGATCTCATAGTCAGCCCGTTCCGTGGCAAACCAGGACGCCGAGAAGCCGGGGCTTGCCTCCAGGAAGGGTTCGGCCTGTTGCGCATCGGCCGTGTCATACCGGTTCCCCTCCATGCCGGTGCCCAGTGTGATCGAGGGCGTGAGGATGATGCTGTCGGCGGCAGAGGCAATACCGGTGCATAGGAGAAGAACGGTGGCGAGGTGGCGAGGAGGCACCCGTTTCATTGATGTGCCCCGTTCCCAGACCCGCCCTGTCCACCGCGTCGCGTACCGTTTCTGGAGCCAGGATCCGTGAGCCTGTCCACTCCCTGCCGACCGCTGGCGGGGGCATTACCGCCTGGCGTACCGTGGCCGCCCCAGAGCCGGGCGCGAACGGTCGGCAACTGGTCCGGGGGAGTCGGACCGATCTCCACCAGCGTGCGCAACGCCCGTATCATCTCGCCCCGGCGAAGGTTGCGTTCCTGGAAATCGGTTGTCAATCCGGAGGCTGCCTTCTCGTCCCATCCGCTCAGGACCAGTGTCCTTCCCGCATCGATCAGCGCGACCAATTGTCCCGGCCGCTGGTTGCTGCCGCTGGCAAGGATGCCGCGGATCGTCTCGGCGGACAGTCCTGCCTCAAGGGCGAAGCCGACGGTCTGCTCCAGTTGCGCCGACGGGCCGTCATGGGCTTGCGTCAGTTGCCGGGCCTGCTTCATCGCGCCCAGCCGGGAACCGACCGCTTGAACCACCATCGCGGGGTCCGCTTTCTTGGCCAGGCCTTCCTGGAGCCGGAGTGTCAGCAAGTCCATGTCCAGGCCGCTGGCGCTGCCGTCGGCCAGTAACCCTTCCAGTTTTCCGATGGTTGCATCCTCCCATCCCGCCGCCTTGCATCGCTGCGTGATCCCGGTGATGCGGGTATCGTCGGCAGCGCCCCCCTGTTCAATGGTAGCGGACATCACGCATGCGAGACATACCGCCCATACGATCCGATGATTGCGTCTCATGAAGCATCCTCCCCTTCTTTTACTACAGTGTGATCAACGAATTGCGCGAACCGAAACCATCCTCGCGATACGCCAGGGCGTGAGGATCCGAAACCCACTCATTCCCGTTCACGATGAAGCTGTACTCGTACACGCCTTCGGGCAGCGATATTTCCGTGTGCCAATGGCCTGAGCGGTCCGGGCCCTTGAGCTCTATCTGGCCGGGGGTCCATGCATTGAAGCTGCCTGCAAGCGAGACGCTATCGGCGTCGGGTGCGTGAAGCTCGAAGGAAATCCGCACGAGGTTGTCCGCTTGAGCCGGTGACGTTACCGGCAGCACGCGGAGCGCGACCACGGCGAGCAATGCAACCGCCGCGCCCGCGAGCGCTGGCGTCAGCCACTGCCCCTGCGGCCAGCTCCAATTCAGACCTCTCCGGGGCTGGAGGACGGGCTTTGGCGCAGGCAGTCCTTCCATGACGCGGTCGGCAAAGCCCCGCGGTGCCTGCATTCTCAACAGCGCCAGCCTGTGGTCCCCGGTTTCCTCTTCATGATGATTGGGTTTCATGGCTTTCCTTTCCTCTCCTCTCTCAATATCCGTTCCAACGCGTCAAGTCCGCGTTTGACCCGCATTTTTACCGCGCTGATGCCGATGCGCGACATCCGGGCGATTTCCTCGTAGGAATATCCCTCGATGTGCCGGAGAGTGACCGCGAGACGGAACTTGAGCGGCAATTGCGCCAGGGCGGCCGCGATGTCCTCTTGCTGCTGTTCAGACCGGTGCGTCAGCAATGGGTCCTGGACGGAGTCCTCGTAATGCCGCTGTTCAGTCTGCTGGCGCCGGCAGCGGCTGCGGAAAAGGTTGCGGGTACGGTTTGTGCAGATCCCGATCACCCACTGGCCGAACGCATAGTCCTGCTTGTACTGATGCAGCTTCCGGAATGCCGTGGTGAAGGCATCCTGGGCCATGTCCGCCGCATCGCTGTGGTTGTTGCACATGCGGTATGCCACGCTGTAGACGGTGTCCTGGTAGCGGGTTACCAGCGTGGTGTAGGCGCTCTGGTCTCCCGCCAGCACCCGTGCCACGACACGTGCATCTTCAGCCGCATCCATGTTGTTGTCGCCTCCCCG
>CAZGBW010000367.1:0-2827 GCA_964523995.1 uncultured Victivallales bacterium
GGTTAGTGCAGAATGGCGACAGGACGCTGGGGGAGGCGGGAGGGAATGTCAATCTTCTCTGGGTGGAAAGAGAAGACAAAGCTTATATTATTGACCACAACGTAGCTTTTGATGCTGGATTTTCCCTTCAGAAGTGGCGTCGTGATCATGTTTTTCATGCGATTCTTGATTCCGTCGACCAAGGCGGAATTAATCTTGCCATTGCACCGCTTATCAATGCTATGATGGAACGGATCGATGAGTACTGGGAGGAGTTGCCCGAAGCGTGGGTTGAAACCGTAGCGTTGAACAACGAATTATCTCTGGAATCGTTGCGCACAGCGATAGTTGTACTGTTTTCTGGCGCTGTGGACTCCCTCTTGCTCAAGGGGTCCATTACCCAACTCGGATGGCTTGTCGGTCACGAACTGGGACACCACTTCGCGGGACACCTCAACTTTTGGCGTCATACCACTGCGCAACTCGGATCGTGGTTTGTGTGGGTGGGGTTTTGGTACAAACGACGCTGCGAGATTACTTGCGACAGGTACGGACTGGCGTGCGCCGCCAGTTTGCCGGAGAGTCTTCGTGCAGTGTGCAACATGGCAGTAGGTGCGCAACTGGCCCCCGATGTTGATATTGATCAAGCCATTGCCCAGTGGAACAGGCACCGTTCGGAGTTCTTCGTGAAGTACCGGACGCTGTATTCCACCCACCCTCACACACTGTGGCGACTTGAGGAACTCAGGAAAGCGGCGAGAGAACTCGGCATCCAATAAGAAATTGCGAACCAGAGGCCGGATGCGATTAAGGGTGTGCTTTGAAAAATAGTTGCCGAAGCTATGGGATGGCAGTGTTCTGTATGCAATAGATGACAAATGAGCTATCTTTCGCTGAGGGGTGAGTGAACAGTGGGGCGTGAACATGGTTATGTCATCGGAATATCGTCTGGCGGTGTTGTTGACTTGCGGACTTCTGGCAGGGACGGCGGTTGCCGACCCGCCGGCGAAGCTGGCGCGGTTCGTGCAGATCAATATCCAGGGGGATACGCAGACCGGTCGGCTGGATGATGGAGGGATCATCCGCGGGAGCGGGTGGATGAACCGGATGACGTGGCTGCCCGCGACGGAGCAGCCGCGCACCTATTTCACGGGAATCGACATAAACCGCCTCACGTGGACGCGGGTCGGTTTCGCGTTCACACCGCAGGCGGATGGGATCGTGACGGTCGGGTTCTCCGGCCCGTGGGAGGAGTCTGCGCCCGGCCAGGTCTGGCGGCAGGAGGTGGCCATTGACGCCGTCGCCACGGAGGGCGGGGCTGCCGGTTTCGCGAATGGCGGATTCGAGGCGATTGTGACCGGCGAGCCGGTCGGCTGGACGTGGTCAGGCGGACCCGGCGAGCTGAACACGACCAATCCTCCGCCTTACGCGGGCGAGTCGTCGGCGATTGTCTGGACCGGGAATACGCTCAGCCAGTCAATCGCCGTGACGGGTGGCGTGCCGGTCCGCATCTGGCTACAGGCCCGCGCCCGGACTCCGGCTGGCTTTGTCGAGAACCCGCGCCTGCCGTCCTCGGGAACGCCTGCCCATGTGTCCATTGCGCATTACATGCGCGGGGTGAATCTCGGTAACTGTCTCGAAGCACCGCCCGGCGAGGACTGGGGCGCGCATTACACGGCGTCCGATTTCGACGCGATTGCCGCGCAGGGATTCGATCATGTCCGCATCCCCGCTGCATGGCATTATCATACCGGGGCCGGACCCGCCTATACGATCTCGAATGCCTTTTTCGCGCAGGTGGATACGCTCGTGACCAACGCCCTGTCGCGTGGGTTGCATGTGATCGTCAATATCCACCATTTCAACGATTTCACGGAAAATCCCTCCGCGCGGACCAATATGTTCTACGCCTTATGGGAGCAGATTGCCGGGCATTATCGCGATACGCCCGACATGCTGGCGTTCGAGTTGCTGAACGAGCCGATGGGAAACGCGACCACGGAGGTGATGAATCCGATCCATGCAGAGGCGATCGCGCGCATCCGGGCGGTTTCGGCGGACCGCCTGATCTTCATCGGTCCCGGTAACTACAACAGCATCGCCGAACTTGACAATCTCGTGTTGCCGCCCGCCGACTCCAACCTGGTGGTGACGGTTCATGATTATTCGCCATTCTACTTTACCCACCAGGGTACGCCTTGGACGCATCCCGCCTGTGCAACGACCAATATCGTGTATCCTGGCCCGCCCCCCGCACCGGTGCCGCCACATCCGGATACGGTAGGCGATCAAGGCGTGGCCGCGTGGCTGGATCGTTACAACCGGCTGGAGACGGCACTCAATCCGTGCAGCAGGGAAGCCTGGCGGGACAGCCTGGCCTATGTGCGCGCCTGGTCGGACCATTACGGGCGCCCGGTCCATGTCGGCGAGTGGGGAGCGTACCGGCACATGGATGCCGCGTCGCGGCGACGCTTTCATACCGAGAAGCGCGAGGATCTGGATGCGCATCACCTGCCATGGGCGTTATGGGACTGGAAGTCCGGATTCCGCTATTGGGATCCGGATGCCGGAGCCCCGATGGAGGGATTGCGCGATGCCATTCTGCCCGCACCCGTGATCGGGCAGGCAGGATCGCAGGAATTCACCGCCAGTGGCTCGATCGGTCGGCGCTATCGCTGGGAAACAACGAATTCCCTGATCGGCGATTCGGAGTGGCAGGGCGGGGAAGTTGAGCAACTCGCGGCGAACGCGTCGGTTCGCTCGTTTACCTCGCCGACCGGGCGCTTGTTTATCTGTGTGCGCTGGCTGCTGCCGTGAAGCGGATGATCGTCAGGTGACAGGGGTACTG
>CAZGBW010000368.1:0-2824 GCA_964523995.1 uncultured Victivallales bacterium
CGTACCTGAATTCTCCGCTGAATAATTCAAGCCCAGCGCAACGCACCGTCCAACAAATAACGTTTTATCCGAAGTGCTGCGAGCGTAGCGTAGCACGATTGCCTTGTGATTCAAGCCTTATCGAGCGGCATTTCGGATAAAACGCTGTTGAACGGAGCCGCGGTGCTATGGGGTATAGGTCGGGCTTCGGGAAGGGACTGCCGGTGGAGCGGATTGCTTCCGGCTGCCAGAATCGGCCGGCCCGGCGTTGCGCGGGCTGTTGATTCCCGTTTTTTGCGTCCGTCGTTCCCGTCCGCCGATGGAGATTCCCGGCCTGTGGACGCAGGGGGGCGCTGCCGCCGGTGGCGGCGGTTGTTCGCGGACAGCAAGGTTGTTGTTGCGGCGCTTCTGCATCAGGGGTGCCCCCGGGTCCTGGGGATGAGCACGGCGGTCATGCGCAGGCTGCCCTTGCCGCAGTGCGGGCAGAGGGTGATATCCACGCCGGTTTCGCGCAGGATGCGTTCGCGGACGGGTTCCTTGCACCGCGGCGGCGGGGGTTCGGCACCGAGGGCTCTCCGGATGGCCGCCAGGACGGGCTTGCGGTTGGCGGCGCTCATCCATCCGTGGTAGCGGATCTTGTGGAAGCCCTCGGGCAGGATGTGGGAGAGGAAGCGCATCGTGAAGTCCCCGGCACCGAGGGTCTGGGTCTTCTCGCGGTTGCCGTCGGCGCGGTCGCGCCAGGTGTAGGTGACCTGGCCATTTTCAAGGGCCTTGATGCGTCGGTCGCTGATGGCCACCTTGTGGGTGTAGCGGGCCAGGTATTCGAGGGCCTTCTGCGGGCTGGCGGGAACTTTCTTCGGGAAGACGATCCAGCGCCGGGCGCGCAGGGAACTGGTCAAGGCATCCCAGGCGTCCGGACCGGCCAGCGCGGCGGCCCGGCCGGCAAAGGCGAGCTTGCCGCGCCGGCGCAGGCTTTCCAGCCGCCGGAGGTAGCGGTTGCGGAAGGCGTCGGCGAGCGAGTCCTTGCGGAAAAGCCATTGGCCGCGGCAGGGATGCCAGGTTCCCGTCTTCTCGCGCCAGACCCCGCCGGGCACCAGGCAGTGGATATGGAAGTGCAGCGTCAGCCGCTGCGTCCAGGTGTGCAGCAGCGCCAGGTACCCGAGCTGCCCCTCCAGCCGCCACTGCGGATCGCGGGCGAAGTGCTGCAGGACCCAGTTGACCGTCGAGAACAGCTCCCCGAGCAGCAGGCGGCGGTTGGCGTCCACCAGGGCGTTGAGATCATGCGGCAGGGTGAACACGACGTGGAAGTATTGCGCGGGCAGCACATCGCCAAGGCGCGCATCGAGCCACTTCTGGCGGGCGGAGGCCTGGCAGGTCGGGCAGTGCCGGGTCTGGCAGGAGTTGTACACGGGCACCTGGCTGCCGCACTGCCCGCAGGCATGCAGATGCCCGCCGAGCGCGGCGGTGCGGCAGCGCAGGATCTGCCGGGCGGCCCTGGCCGCGTGCGGCGGCAGGGCTTTCGCGGCATTGAGTGTCTTCCAGCAGCAGCGGATCACGTCCGCCACCCGGATGGCGGCGGACATGGCCTATGCCCTCTCGCGGAGCATGTCCGCCGGGCTCCTGATCGTGGCCATGTGCTCGGCGGTCACGTGCATGTATCGCGCGGTGGTGTTCACCGAGGTGTGCCCCATCCAGCGCCGGATGGTATAGATGTCCGTGCCCGCCTCCATCAGGTGGGTGGCGAAGCAGTGGCGCAGCACATGGATGCCCCCGACGCGGCGCACCCCGCTCCTGCGCAGCGCCTCGTAGTAGACCGCCTGGGCGGAGGCGACGCCAAGCGCGGCCTGCTCGTCACGGCCGCTGAAGAAGAACACCCGCGGGCGGTCCCGGCGCCAGAGATCCTCGAGCAGCCCGAGCGCCTCGCGCGAGAGCACCGTGTAGCGGTCCTTGCGCCCCTTCCCCTGCTCGACGCGCAGCATCATCCGGCCCCGGTCAATGTCGGCGATCTTCACCCGCACCGCCTCGCTCACCCGCAGGCCGGAACCATAGGTCATCGCCAGCAGCGCCCGGTGCTTGAGGTTGCGCGGGGCCTCCAGCACCCGGAGCACCTCCTGGCGGCTGAGCACGCCGGGGCGTGTGCCGCTGCGTCCCCGCTTCGGGATCGAGAACGCCGATCTCGGGCGCTTGAGCACCTGCTCGTAGAGAAAGCGGCAGGCGCTGAAATACACGTTCACCGTCGCCCAGGCCAGGCCGCGCACCGTGATCAGATCGTCGAGAAACGCCTGCACCTCGGCGCACGAGAGCGTATCGAGAGGCCGCCAGTGAAACCGCGCCAGATCCTCGAGCGCATGCAGATAAGCCTCGTGCGTGCTGGGCGCTAACCCGCGCAGACGCATTTGCAGTTGAACCGATTCGCGAAGGGCTGACGACATGATGAACTCCTTTGGTTCGGTCCGCCGGCACTATGCCGGAGACCGTTGGAGTCCAACTCTACCCCTTCAACACGCGAAAACCGCACCGCAATTGCCAGTGGCAATCCGCGAAGCGGTTCCGTTCAACAGAATGTTAAGCACCTGAATTTTGCACCTGATCGTGTATTTTTGTCTTGAAGAACCATCTGGGAGCCCCTGTAGGATTGGCTGAGTTCGAAATCGGTCAACCCAGAGAGGAGGTCACCCAGATGGTTAAGAGCAAGCGTGCAGGAAAACGGGGTCGTGGACAAGTTAAAAACGGGCGGGCGGACAAGTCCGGAAAGGGCCGGACGGTCATCACGCCGGAAACACCCTACGGGTAACAGTTTAGCGGATTCCGGTTGAGTTACGAGGTGTTTGCGGCGGGCGCATTT
>CAZGBW010000369.1:0-2783 GCA_964523995.1 uncultured Victivallales bacterium
GGCGGAGAGGCTTGCGGAAGAGACCGCAGGTCCATTCGCCTTCCGTGGCCAGTTCGAGTTCATCGAGACCGATCGCCAGGTAGGCGGCGCGCACGTCGGGATACTGGGTGGTGAGAATTCCAGCCAGCAGCAGGTGCCCGCCGCCGGCGACGGCCGCACCGATAACGGCGGCGTGTTCAATCAGCACCGGTGCCAGGATGTTGGCCGCGACCATTTCATAGCTCGGTTCCGGCGGGAGCTGTGCCACGTCGCCGGTGGCGGTGGATACGATCCGGCTGCAACCGTTTGCAGCGATGTTTTCCCTTGCGATGCGGACGGCGTCCTCGTCGATATCGATCGCCCGGACCGGTGCGCAGCCAAGCTTCGCGGCGGCAATGGCGAGAATGCCGGAGCCGCAGCCGAGATCCAGGAAACTCATCGGTAATGCATCCGCCGCCGCGGTCAGCTTGTCGAGAAAGCGCAGGCAGCCGCGCGTGGTCTCGTGCTGGCCGGTTCCGAAACTCATGCCGGGATCGATTTCAATGACACAGTCGCCGGGCTGGGGGGGGTAGGGTTCCCAGGTCGGTTTGGTGACAATCCGCCGGGAGACCCGGTCCACATGGAAGAACTCCTTCCAGGCATTGCTCCAGTCCCGGGCAGGCAGGGGCTCCCTCTCGATGACCCAGTCCCGGTCGCCCCCCGTCCATTCCATCAGTTGCATGGTCAGGGCATTGGAAGCGCGGGCGGCGTCCTCGGCGGTCTCGAAATAGGCTTCGTAGACGACACGATCCGAGGACATGGACTGCCAGCAGCTGGACGACTCGGCAAGCTGCTCGAGCGCAAGCTCGATCTGCTCGGCGAACGCCGCCGGTGCCGTGATCCGGAGTGTTTCTGTGATTTCAGTTAAGGACATTGATGGCTAGCTCCACGTTCCCGAAAGGGGCGCTGACCTGGAAACCGGCAACCGCGCCTGCAATGCTGTCGCGGATCTCCCTGGCGATCTCGCAGCCGACATGGATGCCGTCCTCGCGCGTCCTGCAGGCCCGCATCCGGTCAAGAACATCATCCGGAACCTCTACACCCGGCACTTCGTTCTTCATGAACTCGGCATTCTTGAAACTGATCAGGGGCCAGACGCCGGCGATGATGGGAATGGTCCGGGGAAAGGCCGAGACGGAGTCAAGGAACCGGTGCAGGGCATTGGCGTCGAATACCGGTTGCGTGATGGCGAACTCCGCCCCTGCATCAATCTTGCGCCGGTAACGATCGAGTTCCTTTTTCATATCCAGGGCACAAGGGTTGACCCCCACGCCGATGAGGATGCTGCAAGGCGGGTTGATGGGATTGCCCCCGATGTCAACCCCCCGGTTCAGGTTCGCCACCACTTGCGTGAGGCCGATGGCGTCCACGTCGAAGACACCCGTCACATCGGGATAATCCCCGATTTTCGGCGGATCCCCTGTGATGATCAGGAAATTCGTCAATCCGGCGGCAAATCCGCCCAGGATATCGGACTGCATGCCGATCAGGTTCCGGTCCCGGCAGCAGTAATGCAGGATGGGCTCGATGCCGATCTTCTCCCGGATAGCGATGGAGGTGATCATCGGGGAGATCCGGGCGCTTGCCCTCGGTCCATCGGGAATGTTGATGGAGTCAATCCCCGCATGGTAGCAGATCCTGACTTTCTCGAGCATCCCCGTGAGGTCGCAGGATCGCGGTGGCAGGATCTCAATCGAGGTTACCTTCTCACCGCGGGCGAGTTTACCGCCGATGCGGGATTTGCGCTCTATCGGAACCGGCGTGACGGCACTGCCAGGCGTGACGGCGGCCTTGATCTCGATGTGCTGCTTGATACCGCTGAGGGCGTGAATGGCCTTTGCCATGTCCCGGATGTGGGCGGGCGTGGTGCCGCAGCATCCCCCGACGCCCCGTGCGCCAATGTCGATGAACATTCGCGCATAGGTGGTGAAGTATTCCGGGGTGGCCAGATACAGCATGCGTCCGTCCACCTCCTGAGGCTGCCCGGCATTCGGCATGATCACGACGGGTTTCCCGGAAAGCGGGATTGCCCGTTCCGCCGCATGGAAAATGGGTGCCGGGCCGCTGCCGCAGTTGATGCCGATGGCGTCAATATGCGGCGAACCGTTGAGCCGGGTCATGACATCGAGCACCCGTTGCGACTGCTGGGTCTCATCCCCGCCCGTCGCGATCGTGAAGGATGCAATGACCGGTAGCCCTGTCCGGGACGCGATCTCGGCCCCGAGCAGAAGCTCGTCGACATTGGCGAACGTCTCCAGGATCAACGCGTCAACGCCACCTTTTGCCAGGGCGGCGGTGCATTCCTGGAAGGCGGCCTCGATCCGGGCGCGATTCTCGTCGCGGAGCATCTGCCCGGCTCGGAGGCATGGACCGACCGATCCGGCCACATAGTGTGAATCGCCAGCGGCGGCTCGGGCCAGTCGCGCACCGGCAAGGTTGATCTCGACGGTTTTCTCGGAAAGCCCGTAGCCTTGGAGCCAGATCCGGTTGGCGCCGAACGTGTTCGTCTCGATGACATCGGCACCCGCGTTGATGTACTCCTCATGAATGGACCGGATAAGGTCCGGATTCGTCAGGCAGACCTCGTCAAAGCAGCGGTTGATGAAAACGCCGCGACTGTAGATGACCGTGCCCATGGCACCATCGAACACGACCGGCGTTTCACGCATTTTCTCGATCAGATTTAGTGTTGGCATCATTAATCCATGGGGTCGAATTGATCCTTCGAAACGTAACAGATGGGGCACGTCCAGTTATCAGGAAGA
>CAZGBW010000370.1:0-2780 GCA_964523995.1 uncultured Victivallales bacterium
CGGCAACCACCGACCGCTTCACGTAGTCCTTCTCGGCCGGGTTGCGGAAAAGATCACGCAACTCCGGCAGGGCCTTTTCCGCCGCGACCCCGAACGCACCCAGGGCCTTGGCTGCATATTGCCGCACCTGCGGGTGCGCATCGGCAAGCAGCGGGCGTAGCAAGTCAACCGACGCCGCGGAGTCCGCGATTCCCGCCAGTTTCCCCACAGCCGAGGCCGCCACGCGCCGCACCAGCGGCGATTCGGAAACGGCCAGACCAGCCAGCTCCTCGATGGCACCGGCATCCGCGCTCTCGCCAAGTGCCTTCGCCTGCGCCGCCAGTTTGCGCTCATTGGAGATGTTCATGGGTTCCTCCGGGGAGATCCGACTTCTTTCGTGTCGCGCGGCGACACTCCATTGCGTCGTTGCGACGTTTGCGTATTCATGTCTTCACCCCGGCAGTCTTCAGTGTTGCGCGGATACGGGACAGTTCGTCCGTTCCGGCTTTCCGCTGTTCCGCGCAGAGCAGCAGGTCCCCCAGCCTCCCGTTGGGCGTGAGCACACGCCGGGTGGAGTCCGGCTCCGCATTGGCGTTGGCCGCGTAGTGGGCGCGGATCGCCACCTTCAGTTCCGTGAGCAATGCCGGCTTGATCAGGTCCAGCTCGCCCAACCGGTACAGGAACGCCTCGGCGGATACACCAAACCGGTGCTTGATCCGCATGAGCATGTCCCATGTCCACTGCCCCGGACCGATCCCCACCTGCCGGACGGTGGCGATTACCGCCTCCTCCGGCATCAGGAACAACGCCGCAAACCGACGCGCCGTATGTTCCGCATCCAGCTTGCCGATCATCCCCTTGCTCGCCAACCCGCCGTTGTACATGTAGATCCGTCCCAGTTCGCAGCAGAGACGGAACAACTGCCGCTCGACACTGAGCCCCGTGGCAATGAAGAAAAAGGCATTCTCGCAGTCACGGTCGTAGCAGGAGACGCTCTCCACTTTCTCCGGCAACACCAGGAACACCACCCGCAAGCCCGCGTTCTCAAAGAGTTCAAGGTAGTCGAATATCACCGCATCACTGACTCCGAATAGACTGCGGATCCTTGTCACGAACCGTGCCAGCCCGATCTCGGTGCGCGGCAACTGTAGAGTCAAGGGCACATTGGCCCTCTTTTGCACCCCGCAGATGTCCTCCAGCGCCAGGAATGCATTGAGGATCTGGTCCAGCACCCGGATGCAATCTCCGGCAAGCGGTTGCCGCTCGGGCTCGAACCGGATGATCCGGGCCCGGAACTCACTGTAATCGCCAGCCTTGGCGGCAAAGGGGCGTTCGGGCTCCCGGACCCCGTATGCCGGCCCGGTTTCACGAACGATATAGCTCTGCACATCCTCGCCCGCCAGCAGGTTGTTGACATCGGTGTGCAGGACATCAGCCAGTTTGCAGAGAACCGGAAGCGATGGCAGATGATGCCCGTTCTCAAGCGTGTTCATCGGCCCGGTACGTATGCCAACCTTCGCCGCCAATGCGGCCTGCGTGAGATGATGCTGGCGGCGCAGTAAACGGATGCGTTGGCCGATGATAGAGGAATCTGGATTTTGATTTATCATGTCTATATGATATTTCATGTAATCCTGGTGTCAATGTTATTTTAGTATTACTATCCTCGAAAGGGCCACGTTGCTGTCTTTTCAGGCTTCGTAATCGTAATCGCAATCCTTTCTGGCTGTGGCGGTGCTGGCGTGCTAACGTGGAGGCATCATGGAACGAGTCATTCTACACGTGGACATGGACGCGTTTTTCGCGTCGGTGGAGCAGCTCGATCACCCGGAGCTGCGGGGCCGTCCCGTCGTCGTCGGGGCGCCGGCGGACCAGCGCGGGGTGGTGGCGGCGGCGAGCTACGAGGCCCGCCGTTTCGGCATCCGTTCGGCCATGCCCTCGGGCGAGGCGGCACGCCGCTGCCCGGAAGCCGTGTTCATGCCCCCGCGCATGGTGCGCTACCAGGAGGTCTCGGCCGCGGTATTCGCGATCTTCGAGCGGTTCACGCCGCTGGTCGAGCCGCTCTCGATTGACGAGGCGTTCCTGGACGTCAGCGGCTCGCGGGCGTTGTTCGGCACCGGGGTGGACATCGCGAAGGCCATCCGGCAGGCGATCCGCAGCGAGACCGGGCTGACCGCCACCGTGGGCGTGGCGGCGAACAAGTTCCTGGCCAAGCTGGCCAGCGCGATGAATAAACCGGACGGGCTGACCGTGGTTCCTTCGTCGCGCGAGGATATCCTGGCGTTCCTGGCCCCGCTGCCGGTGGGCCGGATCTGGGGGGTGGGAGCGGTCCTGCAGAAACAGTTGAACGAGGCCGGTATCGTGACCATCGGCGATCTCCAGCAATCGCCGGCAGCGGTCCTGGAACAGGTGGCCGGACGGCATACCGCCGAGCACCTGCGGCGACTGGCGATCGGCGAGGATACCCGCGAACTGGAGATCGGACGCGAGGAGAAGAGCATCTCGAAGGAGCATACCTTCAGCCGCGATGTGCGCGATGCGGAGCGGCTGGAACGGATGCTGCTTGAACTGGTGGACGAGGTGGGTGCACGGCTGCGCGAGCATGGGCACTATGCCGGCACCGCGCGCCTGAAGCTGCGCTGGCAGGATTTCAAGACGATCACCCGCCAGCGGCCGCTCGAACCGCCCTGCTGCGACGACTTCAACCTGCGGGCGGCAGCGCTGGCGCTGCTGCAGGGGGAAGGCGTGCGGCAGCCGGTGCGGCTGATCGGCTTCGGCGTGAGCGACCTGCAGGAACGTCC
>CAZGBW010000371.1:0-2762 GCA_964523995.1 uncultured Victivallales bacterium
GTAAGCGTCCGAGGGCCGACCTCATTCCCGCTCCCGTCGCCGCGTGATATACCGGCGTCATGAAAGACAACACATCGCGACAGGACAAGCGGGGACGGACATTGCGCACTGCGGAGGAACGGGGGGCGCTGGTTGAGGAGTTCAAGGGGAGCGGCCTGGGCGTGGTGCCGTTTTGCCAGGGGCGGGATCTTCGAGTGGGCACCTTCTATCACTGGCTTCAAAGGGAGAAGCAATGGCGGCGCAAAGCTGCTGCCAAGGCCAGTAAGCCACCGGTGCGGTTCACGGAGGTGCAGGTGGCGATGGGTGGGGGCGCCGCGATCGAGGTGGAGTTGCCCGGTGGCGTGCGGATTGGTGTGCGGGATGCGGGACTGTGGCCAGTGGTGGGCGGCTGGCTCCGGGAGGTGGCGGGATGCTGAACTTCACCGGAGCGTTGAAGGTGTATTTGGCGACGGAGGCGGCGGATCTACGGCTGAGCTTCAGCGGGCTGTACGCGCTGACGCTGAATGTGCTGCGGGAAGACCCACAAGCAGGCGGACTGTTTGTCTTCAGCAACCGCCGGCACAACCGGGTGAAGGTGTTGTACTGGGACGGCACGGGGCTGTGGGTGATGACCAAGCGACTTGAGAAGGGCACATTCAGTTGGCCAGAGGGCACCGAAGTCGCGGACGGGAAGCTGACGCTGAACCCCCAGGCGCTCTCGATGCTGTTGGATGGCGTGGATCTCCGTGGCGGGACGCTGCGGCCTTGGTATCAGCGCTAAAATAGTCGTCGGCTGGGGCAAGATTTCTTTGTGTGGCGGCTGGGTTTTGGTAAAATCCACCGCATGCAAACTGAACTGGCGAGGGTGACGAAGGAGCGGGACGCGCTCCGGACTCAAGTCCAGTCTTTGCAGGCCACCGTCGCCGCACTTGAGGCCGACAACGCGGAGTTGCGGCAGAAGAACAGTTTCCTGATCCACCGGCTATTCGGCCGCGGCAGCGAGAAGCTGGATGAGCGCCAGATGGAACTCCTCTTGGGACTGGCCGCGACTGAAGCGCCAGCCATCGCCCCGGCCCCCACCTTACCTGCGGTGGCTTCACGACGGAGGGTACGCCAGGGGGTCAAGCCGCGGCTGGCCGAGCACTTGCCAACGGAGGATATCATCCTCGACCCCGACGAAGTGAAGCAGACGCCGGAGGCGTATGTGTTGATCGGGGAAGAGATCACCCAGGAACTCGATATGGTGCCCCCGAAATACTTTCGGCGGCGGTACATCCGGCGCAAGTACACGACGAAGGCGGACCGCAACCAACCCCCGATCCTGGCGGAGTTGCCACCCCGGTTAATCGAGGGCGGCTATGCCAGCCCCGGCTTGATCACGGACATTATCCTCAAGAAGTACGTCGATCATCAGCCGCTGTACCGCCAGGAGCAAGTCCTCTGGCGCCGGTACGGCATCGACCTTTCGCGCAAAACGATGAGCGATTGGGTGGGAAAAGCGACCGACTGGTGTAAGCCGATTTACAACCACCTCTACGATGAGCTGCGAGAGGGCGGCTACCTGCAGATTGACGAGACGCCGGTGCGCTATTGCAGGGCGGAAGGAGGCGGAAGTGGCCAAGGCTACTTCTGGGTTTATCATCGGCCCGGGGTTGGGGTTTTGTACGAATGGCATACGGGCCGTGGCGCAGAGTGCTTGAGGCCGATGCTGGACGGTTTTCATGGCACCGTCCAGAGCGACGGCTATGCCGTGTACAACAGTTACGCCAGGGACCGTAACCAGCGCGAAGGCGATGCCGGTCGGCCGCGGGCCATTGAGTTGGCGGCCTGTTGGGCACATGCACGGCGCAAGTTTTTTGAAGCCCGGGCGGAACGACCGGGGCTGGCCGGCTGGTTACTCAACCAGATCGGCTTGCTCTACCGCATTGAGGAGTCGTTGCGAACCAACCAGGCAGGGCCGCGTTTGCGGCAGGCAGTCCGCTCTGCGCAGAGTGGTCCAATCCTCGCCAGGATTCGGCGGGCCCTGGACAAGAAGGTCACCAGCCTTCTGCCCCGCAGCCAGTTGGGTGCCGCCATCGGCTATGCGCTCGGATTGTGGGATGAACTCGTGCGTTTCCGGGACGACGGCCGTGTCGAGATCGATAACAACCTGGTCGAGAATGCCATCCGCCCCACGGCCCTCGGTAAGAAAAACTGGTTGTTCATTGGTCACCCGGAAGCCGGTGAACGCAGCGCCATCCTCTACACCCTCCTGGAGAACTGCCGCCGGCTGGGTATCAACCCGCAGGAGTACCTGCTCGACGTGCTGACCCGCCTACCGCTGATGACCAACCAGCACACTCACGAGTTGACGCCGGCCAACTGGCTGGCAGCGCGTAAGGCGAAGGCCGCATGAGCCATGCCCCTGCCAGCCCGCAGAATGCCGATCAGGCCATCACCGAACTCTCGAAGCGTTGGACGAAGGCCTTCGATTGCTTCTATGACGCAACGCAGCCCCACTGGAAGCGGGTCCAGAATGCCCTGCTTTGCTTCCAAGGCCTGCCGCTGGATCACATTCCCCCCAGGCTGCAGCGGCGCCTCGACTCCGCCTTCATCAGGATCAACGCCATCCACGCCCCTTACAAACTCGATGGCTGGGCGGGTTACGAGAACATCTCGGCCAAGGACCTGACGAAGATCGAGACTCTGATCCGCAACCTCGTCTGAACCCGCCGGGCTGTCACCGCCAAACCACCGTGCCAACTTGCCCAGTTTCCTGAAGGCACGCGGTCGGACGCTTACGA
>CAZGBW010000372.1:0-2756 GCA_964523995.1 uncultured Victivallales bacterium
TGAACCCGGCGGCCAGTGCCTGCACGGCGGCGTCCTTGATGTGCGCCGGCGTGTCAAAATCCGGCTCACCGGCGCCAAAACCGACCACATCAACCCCATCCGCCTTCATCTGCTTGGCCTTCGCATCAATCGCCAGTGTCAGGGACGGCGTCAGGCACGCCGCCCGTTTCGAGATCCGGTAATCCATAGGTCATTCTCCTCAATTTCGCGTTCGGGGGTGTATAATGCAAACACCTATGAAAATCAATACAATTTGATTGCGGGGAGGTTGGACGCAGGGCACTTCACTTCGGGGGGCGCAAAGCATCTATTTGTACATGACACCCCCGTCTTCGCCAGATGGTAAGATCGGTGTCTGCGCTTCGGGTGGAAAAACGGCTGGCCAGCCACGACACCCCGAACGTCAAGGCGAGGGACAGGGGGAAATAATAGATCCAGTGGACCTCGGTCTGCTTTTGCACCCAGAGATTCGCGGCCACACCAACGACCGCCCCCGCCAGCCAATGCGTGAGTTGTGCGCGACGCGAGAAGATGCCGAGAAGAAAGAGGGCAAGGATCGGCGCATTGAACAGGCTGATGAAACTGGTATAGGCCTCGATCAGCCGTTCAAACGAGGATATATAGAAGGCGACTGCGGTTGAGAAGACGCCGAGGGCAAGGGTAAGCCAGCGCGCCGTTCTCAAATCATGCGCATCAGCGACCTGCCTGCCTCGCAGCGGTCTCAGGAAATCGTTGATAATGACCGTCGCCACGCAGCTGATGCCGGAATCCATGCTGGACATGGCGGCCGCGAAAAGTGCGGTGATCAGCAATCCGGACACGCCATCGGGCAGGGCGTGAATAATGTAGTACGGCAGGATCTGATCACTCTTGAGTCCTTCCGGCAGGAGCGCCGGATATGCCGTGTGATAGGCGAACAGGCCGAGACCGATGAAAAGGAGCGTGGCCACGATCACGAAATCCACCAGGGAATTGAAGAAAATGGCTTTGGCAACCCCGCGCATGGTGGGAACGGCCATCATGCGCTGCACCGTGGTCTGGTCGGTTCCGTAGTCCTGCATGAGCTGGAAGAAATACGTGATCGCCACGACAATGCCGCTCATGGCGTAAAGGTTGAAATCGAGACTGAGGATATGCAACCGTCCCGTATCGGAGGCAAGCTGCCAGATACCGGACGCTCCATCGGGTACGCGATTGACAAGGGTAACCACCAGCCACAACGCGCCGACGATCATGATGACGAACTGCACCACATCGGTCCAGATGTCAGCAGCGAGCCCGCCCAGAGCGGTGTAGAGCGTCGCCATGACACCCATCATCAGGATACAGGCATACAGAGGAATGCTGGTGACGGTCGCGAGAGCCAGTGCAGGCGCATAGATCACGGTTCCCAGCCAGCACAGGCGGGCAAGAACGAAAAGGCCGGATACGGCAAAGCGGGCGGCCCGTCCGAAGCGGCGATCAATATATTCATAAGAAGTCACCACGCGCAGGCGGTGGTAAAAGGGGTAGAAGATCAGCACGAGAAAAGGGGCCACCAACGGGCTGATCAGGCTGACCACCAGGAAAGATATATTCTCGTTATAGGCGGTGGAAGGCAGGGCCATGAACGTGATCGCGCTGGTGAGTGAGGCATACATGCTCATTCCCACCACCAGCCACGGCATCTTGCGGCCGGCGAGGAAATAGTCCTCGGTCGTCTTGTTCTTTCCGGCGAACCACACGCCGATGGCGATCATGGCCAGAAGGTACACGGCGAGGATAATGTAGTTAAGCGTGCTGAATGTGGCCGTTTCAATCATGGTGCACCCAGTGAAGTCCCGCCAAAGGGTCTTTCATTCGACCCCTTGTAAAGCACCCCCGGACTCCCGGCAAAATAGCGGACAAGAAATCGCTTTTCAGGCGGCTCGGGCACCCGCCCGCTGGAACCGAACTGAAAAAGCACTATCATGGTGGCAATCTAGCGGAATCGGACTGGAGATGTCAATTCCGGCTTCCAACGTTTCGGGAGTGTATAATTGAAACACGGCTGAAAATCAATACCATTTCCGAAATCCAATTGACGGCAGCGAAACGGCTTTACAGGCGCGCCAGATTCCGGCATTGTCCGGCAATTTGCGGTGTAAAACGTGATGTGTTTTATCTATTCGCCGGAGGGCGAGACTGGCGCGCGTAGCATCATCATAACGTCGTTATCCCGATCATTTCCACATGGCCTCCATCGGTTTCTCGCTATTTGAGCGGGCCTGGTCATTGGAAACTGCGGGAAAAATACCGCGGTCGGCTCACCTTCTGGGGCGGACTGAGCGTCCAGAAAACCCTGCCGTACGGCACGCCGGAACAGGTGCGGGCCGAAACCCGGAAGCGACTGGCGGATATGGCGCCGGGCGGCGGATACATTATTGCGCCTGCGCATTCTATTTCCGGCGATGTGTCCGTTGAAAACATTAAGGCGTTTCTGGAGACCGTCCGGGCGCAATGAAGGCTGCTCCCGGAAACAGATTGTAAGTCGAACTTGCCTGCATCGAACGCTGTCACCGGCCCTTCTGCCGTCGTCCGTTGTACGAAGCCGCGATGACCGGCGCTTCCGGATTGCTGGCAAGTACACCGGATTTTTCAATCCGTTCAATGCCAATCTTGACACGCGACACGGTAAAACGCATCTTCAGGACTCTAACCGTTTGCTGGGAAAGGAACTCCCTTATGAAGATCGGCGTCATGGTTGAATCGTTTCGCCTGGACTGGCTCGAGGGCAT
>CAZGBW010000373.1:0-2752 GCA_964523995.1 uncultured Victivallales bacterium
TGACACCACGCACACTCGTGCATCCGCCGCTCAACACCAACAGGACACCTGCCACGGGAACCATGTATCTGAAACGTTTTTTCATTTGATCCTTTCTGCATGTTTGTTGAAAACGATGAAACCAATACTGTTGTCGTCGTCCCACGCAAATTACTTTCAATAAATATCTGGCGATAGTCAATTAATAATGGATTGACAAATTCCACCGAGCATATAATCATACTCGAAAATTATGCCAAACGGAATAATCAGCATACCCAGCACAGGGGCATTGATGTACGACCTGTCCGTTATCCGTGACCTGCGAAAGCGCAACGGCTTGACATTGGATGACGTGCAGTCCCGCTGCGGCATCACCCCTGCCGTTCTATCCCGCATCGAACGGAACATGGTGACACCGGAATTGGAGACGCTTTACCGACTCGCTCGCGTCTTCGGGATGACCGCGACGGACCTGCTCTCCCTGGCGGAACAGCGCTCGGCCCACACGACCGTCGAGGAAACGTATGCCAACAACGGATTCTCGTTCCGGAAAATCACCTACGGCAACATCAGCCTTTTTCACGGCCATGCCGTCAAGGGGGCGCACATATCGAGCCCCGAGATCCACCACAACGAATACGAGATCTGCTGGGTACTCCGCGGTCGCCTGCAGGTTTCCCTTCCCGGTGAATCGCATCCCCTGGCCTCCGGCGAGGCCATGCAGTTCGATGCCGTGCTGGAACACACCTACGAGGCTCTTGACGAAAGTGAAGTCTTGATTGCACATGTAAAGAAAGGAATGCGCTTCTGATGAATATTCCCGATACCCTTGCCCCGATGGACCTGAAACCGGCCCTTCAGCGATTCTGGACGCTTTCGGGCGATAAGATCCGCCAGATCGAGGACGAATACGACACCGCGAAAGGATCACCCGTCTTTACCGTGGGCGGCCAGTACACCACTCGTGGATGGACGGAGTGGACCCAGGGATTCCAATACGGTTCCGCGATCCTGCAGTATGATGCGACGGGGGACACCCGGTTCCTGGATGCCGGTCGTGACGGAACCTTGCGCTTCATGGCTCCACACGTCTCGCACACCGGCGTGCACGACCACGGCTTCAACAATGTCAGCACCTATGGCAACCTTCTGCGCCTGATGGGCGAAGGCCGCATTCCCGCCAACGCCTGGGAAACCGAATTCTACCGGATGGCCATGAAGGTCTCGGGTGCCGTGCAGGCCGGACGCTGGAGCCGTACCGCCGATGGTGGCGGATTCATCTACTCCTTCAACGGGCCGCACTCTCTTTTTGCCGACACGATCCGATCGCTGCGCGCCCTGGCCCTGAGCCATCGGCTCGGCCACATCATGATGGCGGAGAACGACAAGCCCGTTTCCCTGATCGCTCGACTGGTCCAGCACGCCCGGGCTACGGCGGAATATGCCGTCTTCTACGGCGAAGGGCGCGATGCCTACGACCGGCGCGGCCGCGTGGCGCACGAGAGCATTTTCAATCCGTACGATGGCAACTACCGCTGCCCGAATTCGCAACAGGGCTATTCGCCCTTCAGTACATGGACGCGCGGACTGGCCTGGGTCATGCTCGGCTATGCCGAACAGCTCGAGTTCCTCGCCTCGGAACCCTCCTGCACGCTGAAACCATTCGGCGGCTTTTCCGCCATCGAGGCCTTCATGCTCAAGGCAGCCGAGGCAACCTGCGATTTCTATATCGAGCATACCACCTTGGACGGTATTCCCTACTGGGATACCGGTGCTCCCGGCCTGGCCTGCATGCCGGACCTGTACAGCCGTCCGGCGGATCCGTTCAATGCACACGAGCCGGTGGACAGCAGCGCCGCCGCGATTGCAGCCCAGGGCCTTCTGCGCCTGGGAACCTATCTCGACAACCACGGGCGCGATGGCAGCCGCTACCGCCTGGCCGGCCTGGGTGTGATGCGCACATTGCTCGACGCGCCGTACCTGAGCACGGATCCCCGTCACCAGGGACTGCTGCTGCACTCGGTCTATCACCGCCCGCGCGGCTGGGACAGCATTCCTGCAGGCCAGCATGTCCCCTGCGGCGAATCCAGCATGTGGGGGGATTATCACCTGCGCGAGGCCGCCCTGCTCGTACAGCGCATGACCAACAACAAGCCGTACTATACGTTTTTCAACGCCATCTGACAACGTAGCGCAATCCATTACGCCTATCCTGGAGGAACCAGCATGAATATTGCAGACCTGAGGAACATCGAGGGACGCCGTTATCCAGCCGGTCGCCGCACTCAGAACCTGGTCGGGGGTGCCTCCCCGGTCAAAGCCCTGAATTTCGCCATGGGAATGGTCACGCTCGATCCCGGTGGCGGCCAGGTACCATGGCACAACCAGGCCCAGGAGGAAGTCTACTTCATCATCGAGGGTACCGGTGAGATGTGCCTTGGCGGCGAGGTTTCCGAACTCCGTGCGGGACAGGTCGTGCAGATTCCGCCTGGCGTCTTCCACCAGCTCAGCAACAAGGGGAATACGCCATTGGAAATGATCTACTGCTACGGTCCCGCAGGCGATGTCGCCCACTGGAAGCAGGAGCTGGCAGGCACATTGCCCGCCGCCGGCAAGGATGCACCGCCGCTACCGGCGGATGCGCACTACCCGCAATGCACGGATCTGCCGGACGGCGGCCCCATCATCATCTAACGTAAGGGCGAACGATTTTTCGCCCATGCCCGCCTCAACCAGGAGAACAACCCCATGGAAATCAAGCGTATCGGCA
>CAZGBW010000374.1:0-2725 GCA_964523995.1 uncultured Victivallales bacterium
CTTGATGAAGCGGGGCCCGGTCCGGTGGACCGGGAGCGGTGGGCGGCCCTGTTTGCCGCGCAGGGTGTCGAGGGGCTGCAGGAGGCGCTGCGGGAGCGCGATCCGGATGCGCTGGCAGCCTTGGCGGATGCCCGCAACCCGCGCCGGCTGATCCGTGCGCTGGAGAGGCTTGGCGTCGCGTCGCCGTCGCCTTCCGGCGCGAGGAAGGCGGATGGGCGCGAACGCGCGGACATGCCGGTGCTGGCTGGCCTTTGGATCGAGCCGGCGCTTCTGAACGCGAGGATCGCACGCCGGGTGGAGGCGATGTACGCGGCGGGGCTGCTGGATGAAGTGGCTGGCCTGCTGGCGTCCGGACGGGCGCTTTCGCCGACGGCGCGGCAGGCCATCGGTTATGCCGAGGCGATTGACGTGCTGGAAGGGCGTTGCCGCCGAGAGGCGGCCATGGAGCGGACCGTGACGCGTACACGCCAGCTTGCCAAGCGGCAGCGGACCTGGTTCCGGCACCAGGCACGGGTGGAATGGGTGGATGTGAAGGACGGGGATCCGGTGGATTCCATCGCGGAGCGGGTCCAGGAACTATGGGGTAAATATGGAAGCGCAAGACTTGCCTGAAGCGACTGGTGGCGGAGGCCTGGCCGAGCCGACCTACAAGTGTGGCAGCAGCCAGTGCCGTGTCCGCGATATGCCTGCACAACTTCGGCCGCGCGAGGCGGTGGAGCAGTTCGGGGTCGAGAATGTCGGGGATGATGTGCTGCTGGCGCTGCTGCTCCGCACCGGCATCAAGGGGCTCAATGTGGTGGATCTGGCCAAGGGGCTCGTCCGGAAATACGGCTCGCTGACGGCCATGGCGGAGACGTCGGTCTCCGACCTGGCGCAGGTGGACGGGATCAGCACAGTCAAGGCGCAGATCCTGAAGGCGGCGCTTGAGCTGGGGAGGCGCGTCGGTACGGAGACAAAGGCGGCTCGAATAAAAATCAGCACCCCCGGCGACGTTTACGCGCTGCTGCGGCACCGGGCGGTCACGCTGGGGCGGGAGGTGTTCTGGGTGCTGCTGCTGGATGCGAAGAACGCCCTGAAGTGCCAGCCGATCGATGTGACGGCCGGCATCCTGGACGCCAGCCTGGTGCATCCGCGCGAGGTGTTCCGGGAAGCCGTCCGTTCCGCCGCCGCCGCCGTGGTGCTGGCGCACAACCACCCCTCTGGTGATCCCTCTCCCTCTGCCGAGGACCTCCGGATAACGCGCCAACTGGTGGAGGCGGGCGGGGTGGTTGACATCAAAGTGCTGGATCATGTAATTGTGGGGCGGTGCGGTGCGCCCCATCCGGACGGCTATCTAAGCTTGCGTGAGGCGGGACTGGTTAAATTTGTTTAGAAAAGGAGGCCCTGGGCATGAGTACGAAGGTGCTGCCGTTCAAGAAAGCGGCGATCGAGCGGATTATCAGACAGACACCGACGCCGTTTCATATCTATGATGAGAAGGCCATGCGCGACAATGCGCGGGTGCTGAAGGCCGCCTTCGCCTGGAATCCGGGCTTCCGTGAATATTTCGCGGTCAAGGCGACGCCGAATCCGTACATCATGAAACTGCTCAAGGCCGAAGGGTTCGGTGCGGATTGCAGTTCCGCGCCGGAGCTGGAACTGGCGCAGCGGGTCGGGTTGCGGGGTGATGAGATCATGTTCACCTCGAACGATACCCCCGCCTCGGAATACAAACTAGCCCGTGAACTCGGCGCGATCATCAACCTTGACGATATTTCCCATATTGATTACCTGGAGCGTCATGCCGGGCTGCCGGAGCGGATCTGTTTCCGCTACAACCCCGGCCCGCTGCGTGAAGGCAATGCGATCATCGGGCATCCCGAGGAAGCCAAGTACGGGTTCACCCGCCAACAGCTTTTCGATGGTTACCGCATGGCGCGGGACCGGGGCGTGAAGCGGTTCGGGCTGCACACGATGGTGGCCTCGAATGAATTGCGCGGGGAATACTTCGCGGAGACCGCCCGGATGCTGTTTGAACTGGTCGGCGAGATCAGCGCGGCCCTCGGTATTCGGTTTGATTTCGTCAACCTCGGCGGCGGGATCGGCATACCGTACCGACCGGAGGACAAGCCGGTGGACCTGGCGGCGGTGTCGGCTTCCATCCGGTCCCTTTACGAGGAGATGATTGTGAAGAAGGGCCTCGGGCCGCTGACGCTGGCGCTGGAGTGCGGGCGCATGGTGACCGGCCCCTACGGGTATCTGGTGTCGACGGTACGGCATCTCAAGCACACCTACAAGGACTATGCCGGACTTGACGCCTGCATGGCGAACCTGATGCGGCCGGGGATGTACGGGGCTTATCATCATATCACCGTGCTGGGCAAGGAGACGGCGGCTTGCGATCATGTCTACGATGTGACCGGATCGCTCTGCGAGAACAACGACAAGTTCGCGATCAACCGTCCCATGCCATTGCTGGAACCGGGGGATCTCGTGGTGATCCACGACGCCGGGGCGCACGGGCACGCCATGGGGTTCAACTACAACGGGAAGCTGCGTTCCGCCGAGCTGCTGCTGCGGGAAGACGGCAGCGTGGTGCAGATCCGCCGCCAGGAGACGCAGGACGACCTGTTCGCGACGCTGGACTTCGATGGCCTGGCCGCGTTCACGGCATAGACCGGCGGAGAACGATAAAGGGATTGCTTCACGCGTGACCAGGCAAGCCGGCCGCCCGGGGTTCCCGGGC
>CAZGBW010000375.1:0-2723 GCA_964523995.1 uncultured Victivallales bacterium
TCGTTGATCGTCAGTTCTTCCTTCGCAAACAGACTATCCTCGTCCACGACATCCTGCGCAAATCCTGCGCAGACCGGCAGCAGAGCCAACACCGCCAAGCGCATGGCCACTCCCGCATAACGAAACTCCGTCATCATCTCTTTCTCCTTTGGTCGGTTCATCAAAAGCCACTTTTTCACGAGCATTCACCCGCCATCGCCCTGCCGGAAGCCATCACTCTCCACTCCCGCCACCCCCATCGGCCTGCCTGATTGTTCTTTCCGAACGTGTTTCTTTGTCACTTACTACCACATGCCGGGCTCTAGCGTCAATGTCAATCACTGTATAAATTCTGCCATCCACGGTGAAATCCTCGCCCTTGCGGACATCGCGCCGCTCGACCGTCCCACGCAAATCCAGAGTCAGGCGCGCCATCAGCTCGACATATTGAACCGCGCGATCCTTGACCAACGTGATGGCATCGCCTTTCGATGTGCGCAGCGTCAGTTCAGACAGATCCTCAACGCCCATCTTCGGTGGCTGGGCACGCTGCAGCTTCTCCTTGTACCCCTCCACCTTAAACCCGGCAACGCTGTCACCGATGTCCACAAAATCCGTCTTCGTCTGGCCATCCGGCAACCGGTAATTCAGGCCGAAACGGAAACCGGAGCCCGTCCGCACAAGGCTGTTGAAACGAAGGCCGAACTGCGTTCCGCTGATCTTCTCCAGGACCAACCGTCCGACCGCCACCGGACGGCTGTCCTGGCGGGTCGGATCGGTCTCGGCAAGCTGTTCCTCCGAATTTGAATAGCCATCATCGTCAAAGTCCTTCTGCGCATCCGAGGGGTCAAACGGGTCCAATCCGAACTTACGCTCCCACCATGTCGGCATTCCGTCGCCGTCATGATCAACGGTCTCCGGTTCCGGCAACACCACCGGCGTCTGGCAAAACGGACACACCTCCGCCAGCACCGACACCGGATGACGACACTCCCGGCAGTTGAATCGCGTTTCCGGTACAAACATCCTCAGGAGACCAGGATTAGCCTCCCCCGGCAACGCCAATAACAGGGGCGTACGAAACCCCGATTTTGCCGCTTCATAGGGAGCAGGGTCAACCGCGCGCGCATGCTCGTTGACAGGACGCAGCCCGCGCATCCACCCTTCAAAATCCGCCTCGATCTGCCGCATCTCCCCGATCTTCACGACCAGAAGCAGAAGCGAACTGACCAAAGCCAGCAGGACGACGAAGGCCATGACCTTGTCGTAATGCTCCATGATTCGGCCCAGGAATCGGTTACCCCCCGGATTCATTGGAATCTCCCTTGAATTTTAAAATATCCAGTTCGATCCGGACTTGCATCGGGATCTCCATTTCCAAGCCGCAGACCGGATAGTTCGGTCCAAGACGCTCGGACGGCGCTTCCTGCTTCTTGTCGCCAACACCGGCTCCCACCGTATCCGCTGCCAGCTCAGCCACCGGGGTCTCCGCCACGGCCGGGAGAAGAACCGGAACCTCCTTGGCACCCCGGATCACATTGACGACCGTGAACACCGGACTCGACGCCAGGGCATTCAGGATACTGAGCAGCGAGGTTTCCTTGGCATTGAACTCGAACGCAAACCGGTACCGCCCATAAAGGCCGCCTTCCGGAATAATGCCGGGTTGCTCCCCCGAGGCAGGTAATCCGCCCACCGGACCCGCTCCCGCCCCACCGGACCCCGCCGCCGGGCGCCGCCCCGGGCCCGCCGCCGCCGCCGCCGGCGCCACGTCCGCCCCCTCCTCAAACAATGCCCGCTCCACGACGCGAAGCTCCTTGACGCGGTTCTCGAACAGGATGATGCAGACACGGGTCACCAGGATCAGCTGCTCGGTCAGCCGCGGCACATCATCCGGACGCGGGAGCGTACCGGTTCCCGTATACCGGTCAAACCCGAAAGCAAACGATTTGGGCAGTTCCGTCCCCGCCGCCTGGGCATCCCGCAGCAGTCGCTCGCGGGCTCGCTCCAGGATCCCCACAAAACGGGATGGACTTCGCTCGCTGTTGGTCACGTTCCCTGCTCGAAGGGCGGTCGTGAGCTCCTCATACCAGCGCGTCACCTGCAAGGTATTGTCCTTCTCGCGCTGCACATTCTCCGCCGACGGGAAGACCGCTTCCTGATAATATCCCGTCAACTGGCGCTTCGCGTCATCCAACGCACCGGCCGCCAGGTTGAAGCGCACCACCCCGCGAAACAAGGTCCAGGCGGCCGCCAGCAGGGCGACGCCACCGATCACACATACCGTAAGGGTGATAATCTGCGCTTTTTTCATATCGTCACTGACCGTTTAGCGGCTTCACGAGATCAAGCCGGATCGAGAACCGCCGCAGATAAGCTCCTACGGCCATTTCACTCACAATCTCACTGCTGTCCTTGAAGACGGGCATCGCCCTCAACCGGTTGCGGAACCGCTCCGTTGCCGTACCCTGATCCGTGTCCTGCAGCCGGTCGGAAAACGCCTGCACCGTGATTTCCACCCGCTGCACCTGACCGTCAACCGCCTGCGGGACGACCTCAGTCACCCACATCCCCGCCTGCATGCAGTCCCGCACCGCGCCCAGCAATTCAATCCATTGCGTCCGGTCGGCGATCAGGTCCGTAACCTCCTTCAGCCGCCCGGCGGCCGCCTCCCGCTGCGCCGTCACCTGCACCAGCGTGTTCTGCGTCTGCACAAACCCGGAAACCTCGCGATTCACATCCTC
>CAZGBW010000376.1:0-2721 GCA_964523995.1 uncultured Victivallales bacterium
CGCCGCGCCACCAAGTCAATTTCTTCTGGAACGAGGTCATGGTTTCCGGACATAACCAGTTCGGCAGCGGGGAGGGGGTCTTCAACGATCAGGCGATGTTGCTCAACCATCCGAAGGGTCGTGTGCGGATGATCTCGAAAGGCCGCCGCCACTTCTACCTGGTGGATCGCGAGACCGGCGAATTCTGGAGTGCCGGCCTCCTGCCGGCCAAGCCGAAACGAGCTACCTATCAGGCCCGCGTCGGTCTCGGCTATTCGGTTTACGAAATGCGCGCCCACGGGATCGCCTGCCGAAGCACGTCGTTCCTGGCGCCTGATGAGCCGGTGGAGATCTGGGAATTCCAGATCCGCAACGCCGTGCGAAAACCGCGGAACCTGATGCTGGTGCCGTACGTGGAGTGGGCCATCGGCGGCTACCCGACCTTCAGCAGTCCGTTCTCCTACCTTCGCAGCATCTATTCGTCCGCCCTGCGTGCGGTGCTGAGCTGGAACACGTCGGACGAACGCCCGCACGACCGCTACAACGCCTTCATCGCCACGGATGGCGCGGTTGAGCAGTGGTGCGGAGGCGCCCGCGACTTCCTCGGCCCGTACGGCACACCGGCAGCCCCGAAGAGTCTGCTCGACGGAGCCATGTCCTGTCGGGAAGCCTGGTGCGAGCAGCTTGCCGGCGCGCTGATGATCCCGGTGGAGCTGGCGCCCGGCGCCACCGGATCGGTGACGGTCCTGCTCGGCAGTTTCAATACCGAAGCGGAAGCCGCGCGGCTGATCGGGAAGGTCATGCCCGCCGAATACCGGTCGGCCGCCCGGGATGCCCTGCGCCGCGAGAAGGCCGAGATGATCGGACGGAGTCACGTGCAGACGCCCGATGAACAGATCAACCGGCTCGTCAATGTCTGGGCCAAGCAGCAGATCCAGCTCTGCGCCGAGTTCGGTCGCGACGGCGCGCGCGGCTTCCGCGATACGCTCCAGGACGCCTGGGGCATCCTGCCCTTCAATCCGGCCCTGGCTCGGGCCAAGATCCTCGAGACCCTGGCGCACCAGTATCGGAGCGGCCAGGCCGTCCGCGGCTGGATGCCGCTGCTGTCGCAGAACTATTCCGACGGCCCGGCGTGGATCGTGCCGACGGTCACGGCGTATCTCAAGGAGACCGGCGATTTCGACTTCCTGGCCGTCAAGGCGCCCTATCTCGACGGCGGCGAAGGCGCCGTGCTGGATCATATGATTCAGTCCGCGCGTCACCTCTCCGACGACACCGGCGCGCACGGGCTGGTGCTTGCCCACGATGGCGACTGGAACGACTCGCTCAACTGGATGGGGCGCGCGGGCAGGGGGGAGAGCGTCTGGACCTCGATGGCGCTCTACCACAGTCTGACGCTGCTGGAAGAGCTGTTCAAGACGGCGATGAAGGAGCCGGAACTGGCCTCGGAAATGGCGCTGCGCGCCGGCCGGATCCGCTCCGCCGTGATTGAGCACGGTTGGGACGGGAAGTGGTATCTCGCGGGTTACAGCGACCTCGGCAATCGAGTCGGGTCACACGAGAATGAAGAAGGCCGGCTCTTTCTTAACACGCAAACGTGGGCGCTGCTGACCGGTCTTGCGGAAGGCCAACGCCGCCACGACTGCCTGGAAGCTATTGACGGACCGCTGGAATCCCGGCATGGGTCGCTCACCCTGACGCCGGCCTACACGAAAGAAGACCCGAATTCCGGGCGTCTTTCGGTGATCCTGCCCGGCATGTACGAGAACTGCACGCCGTACTGCCATGGCACGGCGTTCAAGATTGTTGCCGACTGCGTGGCAGGACGTCCTGACGAAGCGTTGCGCAGTTTCCGCAAGGTCATGCCCGACTCCGCCGCGCATCCCTCGTCCGTCTCCGGTTGTGAGCCCTACGCCTTCACCAACCAGTATCTTGGCCCGGGGAACGGGCGCTCCGGCGAATCCATCAGCGGGTGGATTACCGGCACCGCGGGCTGGATGTACCGGGCCGTGCTGGAATACATGGTTGGCATCCAGCCGGACTATGACGGATTCCGTGTCCGTCCCTGCCTGCCCGCCGAGTGGCCTTCCGTGGAGGTCGAGCGTCATCTGCGGGGGCAGCGCTATCGGATCGTCATCCGCCGCAATGGGAAGGCGTATGACATCGAAGTCAATGGATCAAGACTGGACGGAGATTTCATTCCTTACAATTCGGGAACGCTGGCCGCGGGGTGCGGTGACACGCTGGTTTGAAACCTGAGGAAATGGAGAAAACGACGATGGAGTGGGTGTTGGAACATTATCCCGAGCGAGTGAAGGCGATGTTGGGCGCGCTGGATCTCGACCGGGCCGGCCTGGAAGCGGTGAAGGCGGCGGTGGGGCGTGGCGACATGGCCGGGGCGTGCCGGGCCTTGCTGGACTACTACCGCACTGGCGATTCCGGCCAGTGGCTCCGTGAGCGGGAGGTTCAGCCCGGAGGCCGCGGCGGCGAGGCGGACCTGTTGCTGTCCGATGTCTACACCGACATGGGGCGGCAGTACCGCATTCCGCGCACGCCGGAGGGCCGTATCGCCTGGGGTGCGCAGGCCATCGATTCCGACGAGGGCTGGCTGTGGCACTTCAACCGCCATGAACATCTGCCCACGGTCTTGCTGGCCTATCAGAAGACCGGCCAGACGCGCTATGTCCAATGGCTCGATGAGCATATCCGCGACTGGGTGATCGGCAGCCTGCCGTACCCCGC
>CAZGBW010000377.1:0-2717 GCA_964523995.1 uncultured Victivallales bacterium
TCAAAGAACGAACGAAATTCCTACCACGCATAATGCGCAAATGCTTTATTAGCCTGCGCCATCTTATGAGTGTCTTCACGCTTCTTGATGCAAACGCCCTGATTGTTAAACGCGTCCAGCAATTCAAGCGCTATCGCCTGCTCCATCGGCATTCCCCGACGAGCAGCCGAATATTGAACCAGCCACCGCAACGCCAGCGCCAACTGCCGTCGCGTACTGATCTCCACCGGCACCTGGTAAGTGGCACCACCGACACGGCGCGACTTGACCTCAACCCGTGGCTTTATATTGTCAATGGCCTTGATCAGAACCCCCAGCGGATCCTGCGAGGATTTCTCCTCTATGCGCCCCATCGCCCCGTAAATAATACGCTCCGCCGTGGTCTTCTTGCCCGCCCGCATAACATAATTGATGACCCGGGCCACCAACTCGCTGTTATACTTCGGATCAGGAAGCACCAGCCGCCGCTCCGCTCTACGTCTCCGTGCCATACGATTCTAACCTCATACCGCGAGCGTCAGCTCGCCTTCTTACGCTTTACGCCATACTTCGAACGACCCCGGTTGCGATTGCTCACGCCCAGGCTGTCAAGGGTCCCACGCACGATATGATACCGGACACCCGGCAGATCCTTTACACGACCGCCACGCACCAGCACGACACTGTGCTCCTGAAGATTGTGCCCCTCGCCACCGATGTAGGCACTGACCTCAAAACCCGACGTCAATCGTACACGCGCAACTTTCCGCAGCGCCGAGTTCGGTTTCTTGGGCGTCATCGTCTTCACCTGCAGACACACGCCACGCTTTTGCGGACACCCCACCAACGCACGTGACTTGCTTTTTGTCTTGGGCTGCTGACGGCCCTTCCGCACTAACTGATTTATTGTCGGCATACTGTCTTATCCCCTACTTTTCGCAAACGGACGCTCAACCTATCACAACCGCCATGACCATTACAAGCTATTTATCCCATAATTGGTCAAATTTTCTTTCCGCCTCCTGGATGTCAATCATGTCCTCATCCGGAATGGGTTCCGCCTTCGGAACCAGCCGGATATGATGATACAACGGGAACCCCGTCCCGCCGGGTATCAGATGCCCCATGATTACATTTTCCTTGAACCCGCGAAGATAGTCCACACGACCCAGGGTGGCCGCATCGGTCAGAATCCGCGTCGTGTCCTGGAACGAGGCCGCCGATATGAAACTGTCCGTCTCCAGCGATGCCTTTGTAATCCCGAGCAGCGAGGGTGCCGCCTCGGCAGGACGGCGCCCCTCGGCAATCGCCTGCTCGTTGATCTCCAGGAAATGCTGCCTCATCACCTGCTCACCCCACAGGAACTCCGTGTCCCCGGGATTCGTGATTTTCACCTTGCGCAACATCTGCCGGACAATCACCTCAATGTGCTTGTCATTGATCTCCACCCCCTGCAAGCGGTACACCTGCTGGACCTCGTTGACCAGATACTCCTGAAGTTCCTGAGGTCCGCAAACCTCCAGAATTTCCTGCGGCACCACGGGACCCTCGGTCAGCTGCTGTCCCTTGCGAACCCGGTCGCCCTTGAAGACCACGATGTGCTTACCCATGGGAATCAGATGCTCTTCCGTGTCCCCGCTCATCTCATCCCGGATGATCAGGCAACGCCGGCCACGCTGATTCTCCCCAAAGTCCACGAGACCCTCGATCTTCGCGATTTCCGCGGCATCCTTCGGCTGACGGGCCTCGAACAGCTCCGCCACCCGCGGCAGACCGCCGGTGATATCCTTCGTCTTGGATTCCTTGCGCGGGGTCTTCGCCAGCAGCGCGCCAGGCGCTACCGTCTGGTTTTCCTTGACCACCACATGCGCGCCGGCCGGGATGCTGTAGAAACCGAGGATTTCAGGATGCGTCTTGCCCGCGGCCACCGTCTCCGCCTCAATGATGATCTGCGGATGCAGATTCTCCTTGCTGTCCAGAATCACCGTGCCGCTCATCCCGGTCGCCTCGTCCACTTCCTTCTTGACCGACACATTCTCGACAAAGTCGTGGAAGTGAACGCGCCCCTTCTGCTCGGCAAGCACCGGCACGCTGTACGGGTCCCACTTGGCCAGGCAGCCACCCTTCTTCACCGCCCCCCCGTCCTCCACCAGGACCACCGTTCCAAGACCCAGCGTGTAGCGTTCAACCTCATGCCCCGACTCGTCATGCACGCTGATCGCCCCGTTCTTGTTCAGCACCACATTGTCGCCGTCCTCGTTCTGCACCACACGCAGTTCATGATAGCGAACCAATCCCTTATGCTTCGCCATCACCTCCGGCTGCTTGAACACGGAACTGGCCGTACCACCGATATGGAACGTGCGCATCGTCAGCTGCGTTCCCGGCTCGCCAATGGACTGCGCCGCGATAATCCCGACCGCCGTGCCGATGTCCACCGGACGCCCCGTCGCCAGATCCCGCCCGTAGCACAGCGCACAAAGACCAACGCGGCTCTCGCACGTCAGAACGCTGCGGATACGGACCGTTTCAAGCCCGCTCTTCGCGACCCGTTTCGCCTTGATCTCGTCAATCTCCTCGTTCATCCGCACCAGGATCTCGCCGGAAACAGGATGCACAATCTCATTGAGCGCCGTACGGCCGATAATGCGCTTGTCAAGACCGACCAACTCGTCATCCCCCTCCGCAATCGCCTTGATCTCGATGCCATTGACCGTGCCGCAGTCGTCCTTCACGAT
>CAZGBW010000378.1:0-2712 GCA_964523995.1 uncultured Victivallales bacterium
ATGCGGCAGTATCCGGCTTCCAGTTTCACTGGTGGGGTACTCAAGTGGTCAACGAGGTCAGACTGTAAATCTGATGGCCTAGCCTTCGAAGGTCCGAATCCTTCCCCCACCACCACCCCTTTCCACCGATCAGGCATCCAGGGGTTCTCCCGGTGTTGACTCCCGCCAGCGATTCTGGAATCCTGCCGCCATGCAAATCAGACTCCGTACCGGCAGGCAGGCCACGGGCATCGCCGGAAAGATATTCGCATCGCTTTTCGGACTGGTATTCGGGTCCATGGGCATGGCCTTCATGGTCTTGGTGCTTGGCGGCGTTCGGAATACCCTGCAGCAGCGATCGTGGATTCCCGAGAACTGCGTGATTGAGGCCTCCGATGTCCGCGACGATGGCGAGGACTACTCCTTCACCGTGCAGTACCGTTATAACAACGAAGGCCGGACCTTCACCGGTACCCGTTACAAGAGCGGCGATGAATACCGCTTCGAAAGCGTGGCGGAAAAGCAGCAGCTTCTCTCGACCTATGCCCCCGGCTCCAATGCCCGCTGCTTCGTCAATCCGAAGGACCCGGCGCAGGCCCTGCTGGAACGTAATACCTCGATTCTTCCCGGCCTGGGTGCCGCCCTGTTTGTATCCCTCTTCGTGATCATCGGCTACGGCATGGTCATCGCCGCATGGTGGCCACGCCACCCGCAGGGCGCCACCACCGAACGGGCCGTGACCGATACCGCCGCCGGCCGCTGGTTCGGGTATCTCTTCTGCTCCTTGTTCATCCTGATCGGACTGATCGTGCCGTATTTCAGCTTCGTGAAACCGCTCCTGCGCCAGCAGGCCGCCCGCCGCTGGATACCGGTTGAGGCGGTTGTCCAGAAAAGCACGGTGAAGAGCCATAGCAGCGACGACGGCACCACCTACAGCGTGTATATCGCCTACCGCTACGATCTGGACGGACGAACGCACGAGGGCGACCGTTACCAGTTCACCGGCGGCTCCAGCAGCGGACGCGAATCCAAGGCGGCGGTAGTCCGCCAGCATCCGGTCGGCAGCCGGATCACGGTGTATGTTGACCCCGCCGACCCGGCGGAAAGCGTGATCCTGCGCGATGCCGGAGCATCGCTCTATCTCGGTCTGATCCCAGTCGTATTCGCCGTGTTCGGTTTTGTTTTCCTCCTTCTCCTGCAACGCGGAACCATCTCCGGAACGACCGGGATCAGCGCCGGGGCGACCTCGGCACGGACAGGACGCACGCCAGGCTCCCGCCCGCCAGCGGCCCGCCGTTCGGGAACACGTGTCGGACAGTTCGCCATCATGGTCTTCATGGCCCTCTTCTGGAACGGGATCGTGTCCGTTTTCCTGATGGAAACCATCAAGGAATGGCAGTCCGGGCGCCACCCGGTATTCCAAACGCTTTTCCTGACCCCGTTCGTGCTGATCGGCCTGGGACTGGTCGGCGGCATCGTTCATTCCCTGCTGAAGATCTTCGCGCCTGTCGCGGAACTCGTGCCGCCCACCCGCCCGCTATCTCCCGGCAGCTCGTCCCTGCTGCGGTTCCGTCTCCGCGGCAATGTCCGCCGCATCAGCCGCCTGACCATCACCCTGACCGGTCGCGAGGAGGCCAGCTACCGCCGCGGTACCTCGACATATACCGATCGCCACGTCTTTCACAGGCAGGTACTGCTTGACACCCCGGATCCACGGCAAATGGAATCGGGCGAACTCCCGGCAACCATCCCGGATGGCACGATGCACAGCTTCGAGGCGACCAGCAACAAGATCATCTGGAGCCTGCAATTCAACGGCACCATCGCGCACTGGCCCGACATCAACGACGAATTCATCCTCAACGTCACCCCGGACGAGGAGCAAACATGAGCAATCCGATCGGCATCGCGCTGGACCATACCTCGTACCGCCCCGGCGAACGCCTTGCGGGCAAAGCCGGATGGCAACTGGAGGACGTCCCGAAAAAGGCGAGAATCAGGCTCTTCTGGCAGACTAGCGGCAAGGGAACGCCGGATACCGGCATTGTGGAGGAGCGCCAGATCGAATCGCCGCAGGCGGCGCAGCTGATTGAATTCGCGTTTGATCTGCCATCCTCGCCGTACAGCTTCGAGGGCCGGCTGATCACGTTGCGCTGGGGGGTGGAGGTCGTGGTGGGAAAGGCGTCGTCCTGCACCTGGTTCGAGCTCGGCCCCGACGGCCATGCCATCCATCTCGGATCGGCGGAACAGGCATGAGAGCCCCAGGCCCCTTGCCCGCGCATCGGAATCCGTTTCGTTCGGAGCGGATCGAGTCGTTGAGTTTCCGGGGGGACCTATCGCCTGCCGTCATCCTTGAACGGTGCCGGTCGCGTCACCACGGACGCGGTGCCCTGACGGGACCGAAAGGCAGCGGCAAGACCACGCTGCTGCTGGAGATCGCGGAAACGCTCCGAGCGCAGGGGATGGCACCGCTACTGATCCGACTGGATGAGAGCTGCCGGCGCGTTGACTGGCGAACACTGCGGCAGGAACTGCGCGTACCCCACCCTCCCCCGCTGCTCCTGGATGGAGCGGAGCAGCTCGGCCTGCCGGCGTGGTGGCGGCTGCGGCTGCTCTCGCGCCGCGTGCCACTGCTGATTGTAACCACCCACCGCCCCGGCAGATTACCAACGCTGCTGCGCCACCGCACCACCCCCGGACTGCTCGCGGCCCTGGTCGGCGAACTGCTGGACG
>CAZGBW010000379.1:0-2702 GCA_964523995.1 uncultured Victivallales bacterium
GCTGATGCTTTGCAGCTTGGCCAGCGTGCCCCGCGCCTTGTCGAGGTCGGCGGCCTGCGACTTCTGGTCGCGGACGGCGGTCCTGAGTTCCGCGGCCAGCGTGGCGAGCAGCGTTGCCGCCTCGCGTACCGCCGCCTTGGCCTGCTCGAAGGCATCCAGCGCCCGGTCAAGGGCGGAGGTGCTCGTGGAGGGCTGTACGGTCACCGTCGTGGTCTTCTCCGTGTTCATGTCTTGTCCTTTCTTTTTGTGTTCGGGCGCAGGCACCGGCACTTCTGCCGGTGTCACTGCCGCCTGTGTTGTTGTTGGTTGCGGCGGCTCCGGGGTGTGCACCGGTTCCGCGATCTTGTGATCCGGGTTCTCCTGCGGCCTGTCCTCTGACCTTGCTTTGGCCTCCCCGGCGTGCATGGCCTCGATCGCCTCGGCGATTTCCTGCGGGGCGCTGGCGCGCATCGGCATCAGCACATGCGTGCCGCCCGTGTCGTTCCTGGAGAGTACCGGCGAGAGCTCGTCCTCGAAGCTGAGCGACCGGAAGAGCCCCGCTTCCAGCGCCTCGCGGACGAAGATCCGGTCCAGCACCGAGTACGCGATGTCGGCGCCTTCATGCGTGGACTGCGGCAGCGTCAGTCTTGTCCAGTCGGGATCCTCGGCGGCGCGTGCCCAGATGCTCACCTTGCCGCCGTGGCCGACCAGCGTGATATACTGGCAGTCCGGCAGCGAGGGCAGCGCCCGCAAGAGCATCTGCTCATCGCCCTCCGTGATCTCGATACGGTTCCGCAGGGTCTGGGTCGGCACGACCTGCCGCCAGTTCGGGAACGTGCCCTCGATGGCCTTGGTCGTGAATGCCCAGGGCCCGGTCCTGACACTGATGGTCGAGCCGCTCTTGCCCTTGGCAAGGCCGATCTCCGCGTCAGCGGGAAGCCGGCTCCAGGTCAGGAATTTGCTGGAACGAAGGATGCAGCTCTCCGCCAGGGGCAGCGTCATGTGGTTGCGAGAGGCAAGCCGCCGCCCGTCGGTGGCCACCATGACCGAGCCGTCGGGCTCCTTGCCGCCCACGTCCAGGTGCACGCCCTGCAGGACATAGCGCGTCTGATCCCGGGAGGTGAAGGGCTCCAGCATCCGGAAGGTCTCCAGGAAGGCAGGCACAGGTGCGGTTTTCACGTCCGCGTCCGTACCGGCGGGCCACTCCTGCGGGTCGATGGCCGGCAGCGTGCGGTGCAGCGGCTGGCCTCCGGCCTGCGTGGTCACGGCAACGCGGTCGGCTGCGCCGGCGTCGAAGCTGACCATATCGTCCGGCCCGCCTTTCGACAGGGCCTTGATATGGTCGAGGTCGAGCACGAAAGCGCCTGTGCCGCTGCAGCCCGCATCGCGGAAGCTGAAGGTCACGGTGCTGTCCAGGTCGGTCGCCTGCGCGGTGACGTGCCCGTCTTCGGTGTTGCGAAAGCGCACCCCGTGCAGGATGGGCAGCGTGGTGCGTGCGCTAATCAGCCGGGATATGCCGGTGACGGCGTCTTTGAGTTCATGGGTTGCGATGGTAAGTTGCATGATTCTCCTTCTTAAGGTTTCTGTTATCGGTTTGGTTTCTGAGTCTGGTTGTTGCTGTTTGCCAGGAGCGCTCTCGGGGTTCGGCGTGTCACAGGTCGATGACGCCGGGCGGCCTGCGGACCACCCGGATCCTCCAGCCGAAGGCATAGGCGGTCGCCGCCGCCCCCAGCAGGCAGAGCACGGTGATCGGGGTCCCCAGCAGCCGCAGCAGGATGGTGCCCGCGAGACCGCCGGCGACCGCGGGCAGGACGGGAATCCCGGCAGCGCGAGACGAGTTGGTGTTCATTTTCCTCCTTGTTGAGTTTATTGTGGATGACGAGTGCGGTGACCGCCGGTACGATGATGGCGCATAGGATGGCCGCCGTAGCCTGGATCGCCATCATGGCTACCGCCCGGTCTCCAGTGCGAATCGCCAGGTCACCGCCGGCTGTGAAGGCTCGTTCGAGCAGACCGGCCGAAAGCCTGCCGCCCATGGCATGACCTCCCATGAAGCCCGCGACAGCGCCAAGCACCCCGACGAACAACAGCGGGCTCCGCGACTGATTCACGGTGATATGATGTTTTTTTACCACTCGACCCGCCTTCCTCCGCCGCCGCGGCGCAGCACAAACAGGCATACCGCCAGAGCGCAGCCCGTGATGACCAGCGAAAACCCCGAGACGTTCAGTAGCCCCGCGGATGCATCGCGTTCCTGTTTGAGCTGCCGGATCTGGTCCTGGAGCTGGCGGATATGATAGTCGTAGGCGTCGGTCCCGGGATTGCACCCGCCGCAGCCCAGGATTGCGCAGACGATAAGGACAACGGCCACAAGGCGCTTCATGCCGCCCTCCGTTCAGCCGTTGGATCGTTTGCGTTGTCATGGACCGCCAGTCCGAAAGCCGTGCGTACGGCATCGGCCAGCAGACGGTTGATCGGGACACGGGGACTGGACTTCGCGCGGGCCTGGTATAACAGCGCCATCACGTCAGGGGTGATCGCCGAGGCGGGCCAGGGATAGGATGGATACGGATTTTGAGACATTGCGACCTCCTTACAGGTGAGGTGGGAAGAAAGCGCCGCCCGCCGGGGACAGCGCGGCGAGGGTGGGAATGCGACTGCAGGCCGCCCGGCGCGCTGCCCGCAAAACAAAAAAGCCGTGCACCATTCGATCACTGAATGGC
>CAZGBW010000380.1:0-2697 GCA_964523995.1 uncultured Victivallales bacterium
CGCCTCCGGTCCCCGGATGCGTTCCGTACTGCATGCATTTCGCCCCGCGTCCTGTTTGCCTGCACCTTCCTATTGACTGCCCCGATGTGAAAAAAGCGACCACAAGGCTATCATGCGTTTTTTTCCTGTCAACATCTTTTCCGAATTATTTTTTGCCGGCTTGAACGGGCCATTGGATGCGAGCGTAACGTTCTGGACAGACCCAGGAAATGGCTGTAGGGTGTGTTACTCGTTTTCGACGCCTGCCTCAGGACGGCAGGTGTTCCTGTAATTGCGTGTATCAACGGCCAAGGGGGACGCGTCATGCCTATCTATGAGTACCAGTGCGAAAAATGCGGGATCGCTTTTGAGAAACTCCTGCGCCGGACGGACGGCCCACCCCCAGCGTGCCCGGCTTGTGGCGCAAAGCGGGTAAAAAAACAGTTTTCAAGCTTCAGCGCGGCCGTTTCCGCCGGAAAAGCCGATGCGTGCAGCATGGGAAGCTGCCCTTCCGGATCCTGCGCGGGCGGCGGATGCCCGATGGAAAGGGATTGAATCGTGCAAAGCACTGAAGTGAAAGTGACCTTTCAACCCTCCGGACGCTCGGTTTATGCGCTGCCGGGAACGATGGTGCTGGAGGCGGCCGGACGGGCGGGCATCATCCTGCAGACCCCTTGCGGCGGCAAAGGCACCTGCGGAAAATGCCGGGTCCTGGTCGGTGGCAACGCCGTCCTCGCCTGTCATACCCGCGTGAACGGCCCCATGACCGTTGATGTTCCGGAAACCTCCATGTTCGAGGCACAACAGCAGATCCTGACGGCCGACAGCGGAACGCAGACGGTCGTGAACCCGTTTGTGCGAGTCGTCCCGTTTTCGCTGGTGCCACCGTGTCACGGCGATCCGCGCTCCGATGAAAGCCGCCTCCAGGAGGCTCTCGGCGGCACGATCGAGATCCCCTTGGAATCGCTCCGCGAACTCCCCGGATTCCTGCGCTCGCATCAGTGGCACGGCCGGGCGGTCGTGGCGGGCAGTCGTCTGCTCGCCCTGGACGGCCATCTCGAGAACCCCGGCGTGTTCGGCATGGCCTTCGATCTGGGAACCACCACCGTGGTCGGGACCCTTTTCAACCTGGAATCCGGAAAAGAGTGCGCGGTGGCATCCCGGATGAACGGCCAGATCGCCCACGGCGACGATGTGATTTCACGAATTCAGAAAGTGCGGGAATCACCGGGAGCCCTGGTGGCGCTGCAAGACACCGTGATCGGCACTCTCAATGCGATCATCGAGGATGCCTGCCGACATGCGGGAATCACCACCTCCAAGATTTATGAGATTGTGCTGGCTGGCAACTCGACCATGCAACAGATCCTGCTTGGCCTGGATCCATCGGCCCTTGGCGAGGTTCCGTTTGTGCAGGTCTTCGACCGGGCCGTGACCCATTCCGCCACCCGGATCGGACTGCAGGCCAATGCGGGAGCCGATATCTACGTGTTTCCACAGATCGGGGGGTTTGTCGGAGGCGACACCGTGGCCGGCATGGTGGCCGCACGACTTGACCGGTGGGACGCCCCCGTGCTGCTGGTGGATATCGGCACGAACGGGGAAATCGTGCTCGCCCACAAGGGGAAATTGTTTGCCGCCTCCACAGCGGCCGGGCCCGCCTTCGAGGGCGCCCGTATCCGCCAGGGCATGCGGGCCGCCCCGGGGGCCATCGAGAAAGTCATTCTCAATGATGATGTGACCGTCAACATCATCGGCAATGCACGGCCAGCCGGTCTTTGCGGAACCGCGCTGATTGATACCGTGGCGGAACTGCTGCGCACCGGAATCATTGACGAAACCGGTCGCATCCTGGCGGCGGACGAGGTTCCCGCCGGCGTGAGCGACGCCCTGAAACAGCGCCTCGTGCCGCAGGAGCACGATGTCTGCTTTGAGCTGGTATCGGCCGCGGACTCCGCTGGCGGCGAGGCCATCTGCCTGTGGCAGAGGGATGTCCGCGAGCTTCAGCTGGCCAGCGGGGCCATCCGCGCCGGCGTGAACATCCTGCTCAAGCGGGCGGGCTTGCAACCGCACGAGCTTGGCACCGTTCTGCTGGCAGGCGCTTTCGGCAACTTCATCCGCCGCAACCATGCCCGGCGCATCGGGCTGCTGCCACCTCTGCCGACGGAGCGCATCCGGTTCATCGGCAACGCGGCATCCATGGGAGCCAAGCTCGCCCTGCTTTCCTCGGAGGAACGCCGCTACGCCGACACCCTGTGCGACCGTACCGAGCACGTGGACCTATCCCTGGATCCCGAATTCCAGCTCGAATTCAGCATGGCCATGATGTTCCCCGGCAGCGAGACCGATGCGCTTTGATGGCGGTGGATAGGGTGGCGATATAGTTCTTGAACATGCCGGCCGAATCGATACGATACCGCGCTCAGTGAAGGACAACGCCTCCCTGTACGGAATACATGGAAGCCAAGGAGTAGAGCCAGCTATGGAAAGTACAAGAATCGGGATTATCGGTGTCGGCGGCATGGGAAACTGCCACCTCAGCTATCTCGCCGACGGCAAGGTCCCGGGGGCCGTTCTCAGCGCCGTCTGCGACACCGACGCCGGGCGGCTTGCCAGTGCACAAAAACGGGCGGGCGCCTCTGTCCAGGCATTCGACAGCGCCGAGGCCCTGCTGGCCTCCAAATGCTGCGACGGCGTCCTGATCGCCACCCCGCATTA
>CAZGBW010000381.1:0-2680 GCA_964523995.1 uncultured Victivallales bacterium
GTCTTTACGGCATTGCGCTGCCGCCGATCACGATCGCCCGCATCGGACAGGCGGCGGAGCACGAGTTCGCCGGTGTCAAATGCGGCGTCATGGACCAGATCTCAAGCCTCTTCGGTAAACCCGGCCATCTGGTCAAGAGCGACTTCCGCACGCTGCAGATCGAAACCGTTCCGCTCGGCAGCGAGTTCTGCTTCCTGGTGGTCGGCACCAATGCCAAGCACGCGCTCGTGGATGGGGCCTACAACGAGCGCCGCCAGAGCTGCGAGCAGGCTGCCGCCTGGTTTTCCAGAACGCTTGACCACCCGGTAACGGCACTGCGCGATGTCAGCATGGAGGAGTGGATCGCACACCATCAGGAAATGCCACCCATGGCGGCCAAACGCTCCGCGCACGTCATCGGCGAGAATGAACGGGTCCTGGCAGGCGCGGAAGCCCTACAGCGAGGCGATGTCAACCACTTCGGATTCCTCATGTTCGAATCGCACCACAGTTCCATCGTCAATTTCGAGAACTCGTGCCCGGAACTCGATTTCATCGTGGATCATGCCCGCCGCATTCCAGGCATCCTCGGCGCCCGCCTCTCCGGTGGCGGATTCGGTGGCAGTGCCGTCCTCCTGGTTCATCCGCGCGATACGGAAACCGTCGCGCATGCGCTGTCCGTGCCCTATCTGCGGAAATTCGGCAACGCCTGCACCGTCCACACGATCACCCCCTCCGGTGGCGCCCACCTGATGGCGACGTCATGACGCAGGAGGCTCCGGCATATCCAGACCGCTTTTGACGAGCAGTTCGCGCCAGTCCTCCAGCGAGAGCCCCTCCCCGATCAGCCGTTCCTTGAGCCCTGCATCCCCGATACTGCCAGCGCCCTTGTTACGGATGAACCGCAGGATGCGTTTCTCGCTGGCCTCCAGCGCGAGGCGGCGACGGACGTATTCCTTCGCCAGCGCATCGATCTCCAGCTCATCCTTCATCTCCTCGATAACATCCCGCACGCGCTCCGCATCCCGGTTGCTCTCCGCACCCGCACTGGCGTCACCCGCGCTTGCGGTACCTTGGATCAGCTCAAGAATGGCGGTCTCGAGCTGCAGAAGCACCTTGCGGGCCTGGGCCCGGCCTTTCTGCGTGTTGAAACCGGGGGACGCCTCCATCGCCTTGAAAAGCCGGTGAAGACAGCCGACGATGATGTCGCCGAGCGTCTCGCCCTCCTCCATCCCGGCGGAGGAACGCCGGACCTTCGCCAACTGCAGGATCAGCTCGGCAAGCGAATCGGCATCGCCGCACAGATCGCGGACATTCGCGGTCGCCGCCTGCTCGTCGGCCACCGCATCGCCACGCAGGTACGCCACCGCCGACTGGACCTTCTCGGCCTGCTTCTCCGCGCTGACGGCCTCCTCGCTGAGCGCCTCCAGCCGTCCCCGCGCGACCACCTCCTCATCCTCAGCCACCTCGCGGAGCACGACCTTCCTCGTGCCGATGACGTCGGCAAGACCGACGGCGGCAAGCGTCCCGGAAAAATCTCCCAGGGCTTTCAGTTCATGCGGCTGCGCGGAAAGCACTTCAATGAACATATCGAACTGTTCCGCCGAAAGTCCCTGCCGAAACGTGAAGTTGGCAATCTCGCGCGTCTTCAGATGCTCGATGAACGTGGTAACCTGCTTGTTCTTCTGTTCAACCGGAAGACTCCGGATGGACAGCTCCGTATCCGCAAGCGCAAACGGGACCTCTCCGGTGGCCAGCATCTGGACCAGCACCGCATAACAGGCATCCAGCGACTTGCGCGTCACGCCATGGCGGATGCCGTACACGGCGATGTTGCTCAACACAAGCATCATCGCGCGCACAAGCGCATCCGCCATTCCACTGGGAAGACTGTTTGCAGGCTCCACGCCTTGCCTCCTTACCCGATTCGGCGACTCCGGCTACACCCCCATCCGGTTCTGCCGGATTTTCTCGGCAGCCGTCTGCACGGTGGTCGGCACATGCCCCGCCAACGGCACGATCTGCTCGTGGATGGCGTCAAGCAGCCACGTGGTCTGCGGAAAGAACGCCTCTTCCAGCTCGTAGGCTGGCGTGATCCAGTTGCGCGATCCCACCACCACCGGCGCGGCATCCAGATAGTCAAACGCCATCTGCGTCAGATTGGCGGCGATCCCCTGCATGACCGATCCACGCTCGCAGGCGTCCGAGGACAGCAGCACCCGCGCGGTCTTCTTCACCGACTCCACCAGCGGCTCGTAATCGAGCGGGTTGATCGAACGGCAGTCCCATACGTCCGCGCTCATGCCATACTTTTCCTGCAGGATGTCGGCAGTCTCCAGGGCGCGGTACAAGGTGGCCCCGATCGTGATGATCGTGATATCCTTCCCGTCGCGGCGCTTGGCCGGCGGTCCGATCGGCACTTCGTAATACGCCTCCGGCACCTCGGTCTCGAAGACTTCACCGATGTCATAGAGCCGCTGGCTCTCGAAGAACACCACCGGATCGGTTCCCGCCAAGGCCGTGTTGAGCATGCCCTTGGCATCGTACGGCGTCACGGGGAACACAACCTTGAGCCCCGGGATGTGATTCACCAGCGCGCTCCAGTCCTGCGAATGCTGGGCTCCGTATTTCGAGCCCACCGATACGCGCAGCACCAGCGGCATCTCCAGCACCCCGGCCGACATGCTCTGCCACTTGGCCA
>CAZGBW010000382.1:0-2680 GCA_964523995.1 uncultured Victivallales bacterium
TCGCGGTGGCGGTACTGTCCTGCAGCTTCACGGGCACGGGTTTCCCCTCGACGACCACCGTGGTCTCGTCCGGCTTGATCAGGCGGCTTCGCTGGACAAAATCGCCGACCCCGCAGCACCAGCGGTTCACCATGCACAAGCGGTGAAAGACGGCTGGATACTGCGGGACGGCAATCGCGTCAAAAAGACCGATCAGGATGAATTTCCCGTTGCACTCCTGGCGGACATCGTCACAGAGGATGCTGGACTGAAGGTCTGGAAGCATCGTGTTCATTCTGGTTTTTCCGATTCTTCCTCATGCTTGAAGGGCGGCATGCCGGCCTTCTCCAGTGTCTTCTCGACCGTCGGCACGTAGCGGATCATGAACCGGCCGACGACGGATTCCTCTCCGAAGTGCTGATTGAGATAAGCCACCGGGACCATGTTCATGACGATAAAGAGAATACAGACGAGGACGCTCATGCGCAGAAGGCCTGCCAGGACACCTGCAGACTTGTCGAAGCCTTCCGCGAACACCAGTTTTATCACTTTCTTGAGCAGGATCCGCACGAGGATCATGATGACAATCGCGGCGATGATGGTGGCGATGAAAGCGAGCGTCTGTGCCGGACGCTCCTCCAGTCTCGTGCTGGCCGCGACCCATTGACCGACCGGCTCGTGCAGCAGCGTGCCGGCGACGAAGGCGATGATCGTGCCGATCAGCCGGGCCAGTTCGCCGGAAAACCCACGGAAAAATCCCTGGATACCGCCGACACCGATCAGGATCAGGGCGGCGATATCCACCACGGAAAGCGAAGCGACCACGGTCTTACCTCCGGTTTTGCTGCATCCAGCGCCGCACCTGCGGAGCCGCGCTGTCTGTAGGTTCCAGTTTCAGGAAGCGCTCGAAATGAAAGGCGGCCGTATCGGGGCGGTTCTCGGCCTGGTAGACCGTGCCGAGCAGATAATGCGCCTTCGCAAAATCGGGTTGGATGCTGATCAGCCGGTTGAGGGGGGGGAGCGCATCCGCATGGCGATGGCGGTGGATTTCCGTCAACCCGAGCATGTACAGGGCCTTGATCATATCCGGTTCAAGATTCAGGGCGTGCCGGAAGGCGGCGACGGCGGCGTCCAGGTCCTCCTTGGCTTTATAGGCGAGTCCGAGGTTGTAGGCGCAGCTGGCGGATTTCGGATCGAGGGAAAGCGCCTGCCGGTAGGCGGCGATGGCGGCATCCCATTCCTGTCGGCTGTAGTGTTCGAGTCCTTTCCGGAAGAAACTCTCGCCCGTCGCCTCGGCCGTGTTCTCCTGGCGGGGAGCCTTGGCGGCGGTCCGAGGCAATTTGGCGCGGCGATCCTCGGGGAACATGTGCAGGAATGTCTTGTAGAGGCCATCGGCACGGTCCTTGAGACCGAGCTGCTTGTCATAGAAGACGGCGAGAGCCCATACGGCATCGGCACTGTCCGGATAATGTTGGACGGCGGTTTTGAGGGTCACGAGCGCGGCATCGTTATTGCCGGCGTTTATCTCGGCATCCGCCTTGCGGATCAGGGATTGGGCCGACGGAACGGTCCCGGCGGGCGGGGGTGCCGCGGCCGCGGGAACGGCCGCAGGCGTGGCGACGGGGGCAGCGGCGGGGGGCAGGCGTGAAGGGGTCGCTGCGGCGGCCGGTGCCGGTGCAGGCGTGGGGGGCGGGGGCGTCACGGCCGGGGCGGCGTTTGGCGCGGGATATGGAATGCCCATCGGCGGGGGTTCGCGGATGACGTCCGGAATGGCGGGGATCGCGGGGGTGCCTGCCTGCTCCGGGCGTGCCGATTTCAGGAACGCGTCGTTCGAAACGGCCGCACGGGGGTTGTCCGGGTCCGCGTCCCGAAACAGGCGGTAGGCGGCAAGGGCCTCCACCGGCGCGTTGAAGCTGTCGCGATGGAGAACCGCCATGTTGTAGAGCGCCGGTGGGTAGTCCCGGTTCTTCTTCAGGGCCTGTTCGAGATAGAGCAACGCCCCGTCGGGATTGCCGGCCTGCCGCGCGGCCATCGCCCTGAGGGTGAGGGTGACCTCGGTCGGGGTGGACACGCGGGACAGGACTTCGGAGGCTCCTTCGGAATTGCCGGTGCGTATCAGGAGGTGTCCGAGGATTTCCCACACCGCCGGCTGGTCCGGTGCGAGTTCCGTGGCGCGGTTAAGCGCGGCGATGGCCGCGGTGAGATCGTCAAGCTGGAGGCAGGCCAGTCCAAGGTTCACCTGCGCGGTCAGGCTGTCCGGATTCGCCTCCGCCGCCGCCTGGAGTGTCAGCCGCGCGGCGTCGGCATCTCCGCTCTGCAGTTCTTCCGCCGCCTCCGCCAGAAGTCCATCCGGGACGGGGGATTGCTGCCGGCAGCCTGCCGCCGTCGCCAGCGTAAGCATGGCGCAGAGAAGTCCGGCGACGGTTTTGAAATCAGTTCTTGTAATAGCCATGAAACCTCCGTGAACTCTCTTTGTACACTATCATCGCATAGCTGCCAACTGTAAATCCAGCGTTGCAGATGGACCCGGTTTCTGTTACAATGGCAATCAGGGAGGAGGTGGGCGCTATGAACGTTATCGGTAATAGCATGAGTGTTTCAAACTATGGCTGCCGGTTTTCCGTGCTGGCGGTTCCGAAACAGCCTGAGATGTTCATGATGAATATGCAGGTTTACGATGTGGTGCCGCAGCCCGTCGGGC
>CAZGBW010000383.1:0-2662 GCA_964523995.1 uncultured Victivallales bacterium
AGATGCGTCGTCCCCATGAACCCCAAACCGATAATCCCCGTCCTCACCTGCCTGCTGTTGGCGGCAGACGGAAAGTGACCCACTCCGGCAATCGGAAAGTGTACCACCCCTCGGCGGTGTTCAGACCGTATGCTGTTGGTTGATGGGGAGCAAGGAGTTCCTCTCCGCTCCCCCCTGAGGGGTGCCCCCCATGGGGGGCAAGAATCCCGACCGCTGTGATCTCCTTTTTGTTTTGTTAAGCGCCTGTTTGTCGGGTTTCGGCATCGGCGCGTTTGCCGCGCCCGGTCCTGAAGCTCTTGCCTTTGGTCGTCAGGATATGCGCGTGGTGCGCCAGGCGGTCGAGCAGCGCCGTCGTGAGCTTCTCATCGCCGAAGACCTGCACCCATTCCGCGAACGCCAGATTGGTGGTCACCAGCGTGGTGCGCCGTTCGTAGCGGTCGGCCAGCAAGTTGAAGAGGACTTCGCCGCCCTCGCGTTTGAACGGCACGAACCCGAGTTCGTCCACAATCAACAGCCGGACTTTCTGGTACCGGCGATGCAGCCGGCCCAGCGTGCGCTCATCACGCGCTTCCAGGAGTTCGCGCACCAATTCCGCCGCCTTGACGAATACCACGGGAATGCGCCGGCGTGCGGCCTCCACACCCAGGGCAATGGCCAGATGCGTCTTGCCGGTCCCGATCGGTCCGGCGATGACGACGTCCTCGGCCTGGTCGATGAACGCGCAGCGCGCCAGTTCCAGGATCTTCGGCCGCGATACGCCCTGCAGGGCCTCCCAGTCGAGTTGATCGAGCGTCTTCTGATCCGGGAAGCCCGCTTGCTTCAGATACCGCCGTGAGACGTTATCCTGGCGCGTGCGCAGTTCCGCTTCCAGCAACTCACGCAGGAACTCTTCATATGGCCAGCCTTCGTCGCGGGCCCGGCGGGCGACCGCCGCGCACTCACGGGCGATGGTGGGGGTGCGCAACTGCCGGGCATGCCCCTGGATGACGGCGGCGAGTGCGGCATCACTCATGACGCACCTCCCGCCAACAGCAGGTCGTAATCCGCTGCACACCCCGCTTCGACCGTCACCGTCCGCAGCGCGACCGGCACCAGGTTGTCCAGCAGCACCGGGCGTGAGGACTGCGGCGCCAGCGTCAGCAGGTTGCCGCCGTCGGCACCGAACGTGCCGCCGGCCAGCGCCTGGGCCAACGCGGCCGTGACCGCCGCCTCGCCATGATCGTCCATCGCGCCGAGCACCCCGGCCAGGATCCGGGCCGCCTGCTTGGCACCATGCGTCTGCTCCAGCAGCGTCCACAAGCGCCCGTACGGTTCGCCCAACTCCGCCACGAGCTCCGGGGCCACCTGCCGCACCGCCTGGGGCTTGCGGGAAAGCTCGCGCAGATAATCGCGGTACTCGATGCGCCTGCCTCCGGGACGCTGACGAGGTCGTGTGGCATCCTCGCCGCGACACCGGAAACGAATATCCCGTGGCCCGATCCACGCATCTGCGTCCAAGCGCGCCCAGCGCTGCGGCAGGGAGTACAGCGCGCCCCCAACCTTCGCCGTGGCACTCTTGCTGATCGCCACCGGCATCAGGCACCGCGGCTCGAACGCCGCGGCGGGCAACGGCAGCAGCAAGGGGCGCTCTTCCTCGAACAGCGCGGTGAGCAACCGGCCGTCGTCGTGGTGACGCTCGCGCCAGAGCCGTTCCACATCGGCGAGCGCCGCCGTACTGATCGTGTCCAGATCCGGGCCGCAGACGATGGGCGTCAGATGCTGCAACCGCACGGACTTGCCGCGCCCCTCCACGCCGCCCTTGTCGTGACCTTCCCGCGGACGGGCAAAGCAGGGCTCGAACAGGTAGTGGCTGCTGAGCGCCTGGAACCGCTCGGTCAGTTCGCGTTCCTTGACTCCAAGCACACGCTTCACTGCGGCCGCCAGGTTATCGTAGACCAGGCGCCGCGCCACTCCGCCCAGATGGGCAAAGGCCCGCACATGCCCATCCAGAAAACACGGCCGGTCGCACCGGTCGTACAGGTGGATGAAGTCGCGGCCGGAGTACATCAGCCGCATCAGGAACTTCCAAGCCTTGCGCCGCAGCCCGGCTTCATCGACCGTGACCTCAAAGAAGTCCACCTGCGCTTCATCGCCGGGCCGGTGGACCAGCGGGATGTAGACTTCCGCCGCCTTGCGCCGCTTCTCCGCCAGGTACTCCCGCACGGTCCGTTCGCTGATCGTGAAGCCTTCTTCACGCAGCTGGCGGTGCAGGCGCGGGGAGGTCAGCCGGTGCTTGCCTTCCAGCCGTGGCGCCCACTCCTCCAGCAGGGCTTCGATGCGGGGCCCCACCACCTTCAACACCGGCAGCCGGCGCGGCCCCGGCTCCAGGCGCTTCGGCTCCGACTGCTTCAGATACTTGCGCACCGTCTTGCGGTGCAGTCCCAGTTCCCGAGCAATCCCACGTATGCTGCGCTTCTCAACGAAGTGCTTATGCCTGACGACGTGTACCTGATCCATCCCGAGCATGCTCCTTTCCCTCCCAGCGCTCAATCGCGCTGAAGGGAATCATGCCTTGGGGTGGTACACTTTCAGAGTGCCGGGTGGTACACTTTCCGACTGCCGGCGCCACCGCCCGCGTGCGCCGCTCGATGAAGCGCTGTTGGCGGATGTTCAGTTCGTCCTG
>CAZGBW010000384.1:0-2653 GCA_964523995.1 uncultured Victivallales bacterium
GGGATGACGTCTTCAGCCACGAGGCATATTCCGAACCGCCGATCTCCCCGGCGGCTAGCGCACGCGTGAATACCACGACCTCTTCCTCGGGCGCATGAAACTCAACGCCATTAACACCCAGAAAAATATAGGACGCCATGAACCCCGCCCGTTTGTTGCCATCCAGGAACGGATGGTTCTTGACGATGCCCAAGGCATACTCGGCGGCCAGTTCGAACAGCGTTGACTGCGCATAGGCAAAACGATTGCGTGGTCGGTTCAACGCCGAATGCAGCAAGCCTTCATCGCGCAAGCCGGAAAGTCCGCCAAACCGGGCCAGTAATTCCTCGTGCACCGCCAGAATCGCGGATTCCGTAATCCAGAGCGGTTCCTTCATTTGGCAAGTTCCCGCAAGGCATTGCGATATTTGCGCATTCCCTTCTCGGCAATTGCCATCATGGAATCGAACGCATCGGATTCGGATGAAGATACACGCACCGCCCCCTCCGGTGCCTCTGTAATGTACAGCGTCGCCCCCTCCTCCACCTTCATCGCCTGCAAGGCGGCCTTGGGGATGACGATCCCGAGCGAATTCCCGATCTTCCGCAGTTTTGTCTTATAAGCCATGTGGTAACAATAGTTATAACACGCATCCCATGCAAGCCCGTATTCAGCCCGGTGAGAACCGGCGAGGCGGCTAGGTGTTGACATCCAATAGTTATCACGTATGATAATGGCATGGAATTCATTCAGGACATATCGGGGCAATTACACCAGCGGCGGTCCCAGTTGGGTTTATCGCTGGGGGCCGTCGCGCGGCGGGCGGGAACATCCATCCCGACGCTTTCCCGCTACGAGAATGGGTGGACGCGGTTCGAACTGGGAACACTGCGCAAGCTGGCTACCGCATTGGACTGCGAACTGGTCGTATCCTTGCAACCGCAGCCGGGACTACAGCCGGAAACCGAAAAGGCGGCAATCCGGCGTCTTGCCCGGCTGTTCTGGGATCATCCGTTCACGGCCGGGGACATGGAGGCGCACCCGGTCTGGGTGGTTGAGCGGATCCTCGACTATGGCGATCTGGAAGATATCCGTTTCATCCGGAAACGGCTTGGCAATGAACATTTCCTGGAGGCCGTGTCCACCGCCCGGATCTCCTCTCCCCGGACACGCCGCTTCTGGGAGCAAATCCTGAAACTGGAGGGTCGGACATGCACGAGAGCGTTCTCCCGCGACACAGCCTCGAACTTCTAACCCGTATGGAAAAACTCGGGGCCGATACCCTTCGTGGATGGACCCTTGCCGGCGGGACGGGGCTCGCCTTCCGCCTGGGGCACCGCACGTCCGAGGATCTCGATTTCTTCCGGACCGACGATATGGACACCCGCGAACTCCACGCGACGCTTGAGCGACTCGGCGACTACGAGATCCTGCAGGAGGAGGCACACACCCTGACGATATTGATTTGCAGGACCAAGCTTTCCTTCTTCCGGGTCGCCGATCCGTTCCTGTTCGCCTCCGAACCCCACCGGTTCTTCGCGGTGGCCGACCCGCGCGACATTGCCCTGATGAAGCTGGCCGCCATCTCCGGCCGTGGCAGCAGGAAGGATTTTGCGGATCTCTATCTGCTCCTGCAAAGTCCCCCTTCGCTTGCCACCTATTTCGAATGGCTGCCGCGCAAATACGGGCAGCGACTGTTCTCGTCCTATCACATCCTCAGGAGCCTCACCTGGTTCGAGGATGCCGAGACCGAACCCATGCCCGCGATGCGGGTTCCCTTCGACTGGAATGCCTGCAAAGCCTTCTTCATCCGCGAAGCCCGCGCCATCGTCCTGAATTAAACCGGACAATCCTCCGGTCGGACGTCCATCATTCCCGCATGGCGATGCGTATGGAACGTAATACTATTGCAGGAAGCCTTTTCAGCCGCCAATAATAGCCGCCAGAAATCAAGGGAGCATCTGCGCCCACCCGCCGCCCACCGACCTTGCGTCGGTGGAGGAAAACGTTGAGAAAAAGTGCTATTCCCCCACCTTCCGCTACTCAACTTTCTTCACCACCGGGACAAGCCCGGTTGGATCGCCAACATGCCCCAAGCCTCAAAGCATCCTCACTGCCCGCCGCGGACGGGCCAGACAAAGAATGTGTCATACTTACTGGTGTTGCCCACAAAGCCGTCGAACAGGTTCACCAGCCAAGCGCGATTCACAGAAAACTCGTACGTTGTACTCGACCAGTAATGCGACTCGACCACGTTCAGGAATGGGTGCCCTGTTGGAAGCGCGGGACTGGAACGGCCATAGTCAATCAGACTCTGCAGTTCCCGCAGGTTCGGCAAACGCCAATCGGTGATGCCGGACAACCCGACGGTCTCGCAGTTGTCCACCGCTGTGGTCCAGTCGATCGCGCCCCAGAAGTTTGCGTTCTTCGTCCACATCAGTCCCGTCAGGTTGTCCGTCACGGTTCCATTCCCGTTATCCATAAACCGGGCGCCGGTCGGCGCGACGCCTTTCTGATTGGTCCCGTCATCACCCGTATAGTGCACCGCAGTCTGCCCCGTCTTCGGGACCGGAGCAAGGGCTCGTGTGCCCGTGTGGCTGCCCCACGCGCCTGCGTCCAGCCCCCAGAACACCCGGCCCGAGAGCACCTCACCCGCCACCGCCGCGTTGGCATT
>CAZGBW010000385.1:0-2644 GCA_964523995.1 uncultured Victivallales bacterium
CCGCCGCATCCGCTCCCGTCGCCCCGCCCGGGCGCACGGTCCGGGCCCGCACGGCACCCGTCGGTGGGGCGAAGCGGGATGTCAGTGAGCCGGCCGGCGAGGTCGCGCCGCGCTTACTGTGGACCGTGAGCAGTCCCGGCTCGTTTTCGCTTCCTGACGAGGACCGGGGTCTGGCGCTGTTGTACGGGCTCTACAACGCGAAACTGATCGACACCGACGGCTTCGGCGAACCGTACTGGGAGTACATCGCCACCAACATTCTGCGCAAGGTGGTCTGGACCGATGAAACGGTGGTCCTGGCGACCGATCCCGAACTCATCGGACTGGATCTGGCCTCGGGCGGCGAGCGCTGGCGTCAGCCGACAAAGTATCCGCTCGGGGCGCTGTACGCCCAGGGCGATCTTTTCGTTGTGGGTGTCACCAACGACACGGAAGTGTTGCGCGTCAATCCGAAGGACGGTGCCATCCGGTGGCGCTGCCCCATGCCCAGCAACCAGGTGGCGCGTGTCGTCCGGGAATCCGGTGGCCGCCTGCATGTCGAATTGCGCCCTGCTGGCGACCCCGAGGGCGGGTGGTTCATCCAGGAGTTGGGCGCCGACGGGAAGCTCGGGCGGGAACTGTGCGGCAACGGGAACGTCCGGAAGGACGGGATCGGATTCTGGGAGCTTGGCGCGGATCGCGTCTACACGAGCGCGGGATCGACCTACACGTGCTGGGATCTCGAGCGGAAGACGATGCTTTGGAAGGCGCCCTACAGCCCACCTAACAGACAGCCAATCACGTCCAAACGCGTCATCGCCTCCACTCCGGCGGGCCATCCCTGGTGGTTGCTGGCCTCGCGAGATGAAAACGCCGTGCTGGATCCACTCACGGGCGAAGTCCTCTACAGAGGAGGCGCCAACTGGAACAGCGATGTGATCGAGTATGTCGGCAACGTAAGAATGCTGAAGCGCCTGAGCCTGGAACCGGGCAAGGCGCCCCGGGAAGCATGGCAGACGATTTTCGCGCAAGATGTTTTGAGAACGATAGTCTTGCCGGAGTCCGGTGCGGCCTTGCGGGTGTTCACCGTCAACTATCACGCTCCCTTTACCCTGCGGCTCCTGGATTTAGACCCGGCGACCGGCAAGACGCTGCGGAACTTCATGATACTTCCGACCGGGGAGGCGGGCCTGAGCGTCGTCTGGAAATATGGGAACAGCCGGCTCTTCCTGGCGTCGCAGCAGACCCTGTGCGCCGTGGCCATCATGCCGGTGGGCGGTGTGCCCGCCTGGTATGCCGAGCGCCGGCAGGCGGCCCTGCGCATCGGTGATCCGGTCGGGCGGGCCCGTGCGCTGCGGTTTGTGAACCACTCCGAGCAGTTGTGCCGCCAGGCGGAAACACGGTGGATCGCCAGCGCCGGCCCGTTGGTCCTGGATCAGCCCTGGCAGTGGGTGCCGGCGGAGGAAGCCACCGGGCCCCGTGTGAAGGACTGGGCCGGTCCGGCGGATCTTTCCGCGAAGCTGACCGCCGCGATGACCGCCGCCTCGACCCTCAGACTCGTGGTCGAGGTGCGCGACAACACCTGGGCGCCCATGGACGGCGGGAAGGGCGATGCCATCCTGATCGGGAAGCAGGTTGCCTTTGGACTCGACAGCCAGTACCGGCCTGTGATCGAGCCGGCGACGCCGGAAAACCAGCAGCTTCTTGCCGGCACTTCCGTGAGTCATGCGGGCAGCAACCAGCTCCGATATACAATCGAACTTCCATGGGAATGGCGCAATGCCGGTGCCTGCAACGCCACCAACACGCAGTTCAACCTGAGCTTTGCCATCCGTGATGACGATGGCCAGGGCGTCAAAGGCGCCCTGGAATGGGCGCGGTGTATGGATAGCGCCGCCGTCAGGATCGAGAAGTAGTGCCTCCCATAGAAATTTAGATGCGTTTGGCAGGGCTTGACTTTCGCACCGGATTTTCACATGCTTCCAGCCATGAAAACGATGTTTCAGAGAGGGTTCAGGGCGGTCTCAACGGGCGAGTGCCCGTACCGCCGGAAAAGCGATTTCTCATCCATACAGAGGAATGAATCATGAGCGTGACCATGCGGATTCTGCAGGAATATGATGTGCGAAATGAACGCGAATTCCTCGCCCTGGAGCGTCAATTTGCCGAATTGGAACGTAAACGTCCCGACTACCCGAAGGGGCGTCGCATGAAGCCGCTCGCAGCCCCCCAGGCCTGCAACACGCTGGTGTGGCAGTGCGAGTTCCCCTCGCTGGAGGAGGCCCGCGCCACGCTCTCCTTCTTTGAAGGCGACCCCGCCCACGAGGAACTCTTCCGGAAACAGGTCGAGTATTTCAAGAACGTCCGGGTCGAGTTCTACGAGAATCTGGATTATTGACATGCGCGTCATAGACATCCACACCCACGTCTTTCCCTAGTACGCTGACCTGGCCGTACGGACCATGGAATTGGCGATTGTTTTTTCAATTTGACTAAATCAATGGCATCCTGTACAGTAGTAGTCATATCAGTAGTAGCACTAATATCACTTTGGCTGCGATCAATGGTGGATGCATGGAGATAGAGACGCACTATGAATGATGTACTCACTCGTCTTCCCCCCGATGGCACAAGCGTCGTTACGCGTGTTGCCGGACATGTCCGC
>CAZGBW010000386.1:0-2634 GCA_964523995.1 uncultured Victivallales bacterium
CCTACGCCGATCCCTCGCGCTGGCGGCGGATGCTGTACCGCCTCCAGGAAGCCACCGGCCTCTCGACATTCTGATCGGACTCCGCCGCATGCCGTCTCCCGCCACCGGCCATCTTGCGTTTATCGCGCGCCACATTGGCCTCGAACTTCGCCAGCCAGAACGCCTGGCGCGACTTCGGCATCGTGGTCACCGGACAGCCCTTGTGCCGGTGCCAGAAACAGCCGTGCACGAAAATCGCGGTCCCGCGGCTGTCCGGCGTGAATCAGCACGATGACGGGGGGCGGGTGAATGGGGATTGGCTGATGCTGAGTCCACCCTTGGTGTAATCCACATAAACCGTTCCGGTGTCTGTTGGGCGGCACTGCTGTCCCTGGTTTACAATCAAAACAACTTGCATCACCGGAATCCAGAACACATACTGGCGGCATGGGGGAGATTGTTTCATTCGCGATGGGGAGGGATATGGCAGCATGGCGGCAATGCGTACGGAATCATTAACACCAGCGGATTTCTCGCCAGCCCTTTTCTGGGATATTGATCCGGGGACTCTTGATATCGAACGGCACCTGAACTATGTCGTCGCCCGCGTGCTGGAAGCCGGAACCCTGGACGACTGGATGCTGTTGTGTCGCCAGTTTACGCTGCCTGGCATCATTGATATCGCACGGCGACTACGCTCTCTGGACCCCAGGGCGCTGGCCTTTCTTTCAGTTGTCGGACACGTACCGCGGGAGACCTTTCGATGCTTCACCTCGAAACCATTGACACCGGCACCCTGGACCTATTGAGACAGCTTCAGGTCAATCCGAATCTTGCCGAGACCCGGTTAGTTGGCGGAACCGCCCTGGCCCTTCAGATTGGCCATCGCAAATCCATAGCTCTGGATTTCTTCGGCCATATCCATCTTGAACCGGTCGAGCTCCATCAGGAGCTTCTTTCCTATGGATCCGTCTCAATCCGCAGTTCGAGCCAACGCATCCATCGTTTCGTCGTCGGCGGCGTACAGATGGATATTGTGGAATACGACTACCCCTGGCTGGACGAGCCAGTGGTCAGTGGTGGGGTTCGGCTGGCATCATGCCGCGACATTGCCGCCATGAAGCTATCCGCCATTACCAACCGCGGCACCCGGAAGGATTTTGTTGATCTTGCGTTTCTGCTGGAACGATACTCGCTGCAGGACATGCTGGATTTCTATGTGCGGAAATTCAAGGATGGATCCCTGTTCTCTGTTTTAAAGAGCCTAGTCTTCTTCGACGATGCCGAAGACGATCCGATGCCCAACATGCTGAACCCTTTTGACTGGGATGGCGCCAAGCTAAGCATAGCCGATGCCGTTGCGGGCCTTTGCTCCGTCCGATCCCTGCCCCCCTCGCATAAAGGCTGAATCGCCTTCGCTATTTTGCGCGCTCGAAAAAATGGATTGCCGCAGGCGTCATAATCCCGGAACATCGCGTCATGAGCCAGGAACTCCATCCCGATCCCGAAGCCTTCATCAAGTTGTCGAAGGCGGTCATGCCGTTTGGTAAATACGCGGGGCGGCGGCTGGTGGATCTGCCCGAAGCGTACGTCGTATGGTTCAAGCAGAAGGGCTTTCCGAAAGGCGAGCTCGGCAGGATGCTCGACACGGTTTACACCATCAAGGCCAACGGCCTCGAGTATCTCTTCCGCCCTGGGGACGGGGGTGCCGACCCCGAGTGACGCTACACCAAGGTTGCAGCGCAGGCTGTCGCCAACGCCCGCCGCGTTCCCGCCACCGGCGTCCTTGCGTCGCTGGAGCGATGGTCCTTGGCGGGGACCGTCAGGTGGGTGCTTCAATCAAGCCTATTTTGAGACTGAATCGGGAAAGTCCTTGATGATGGTGATAACAAGTTCGCCGACACGGAATCCGAATTTGTGCATATAGGAATGGTTGAGGATGACGCCATCGGGTTGCAGGTGCAGCCAGTCGCGAACGCGCAACTCGAGGGTATCCCCCTTGTAGGGAACGCGGATCGTGTAGTCCATGCGCATGGTGTTGCCCACGACGATGATGAGCGATTCCCCCACAATGTCCGCAGCGGTTCCAATGAACGTGTTCTCGCCGGTGGGCCGGAAGGTCCAGCTGCGTTTCTGTTCGGTGCCGTCATCGTACCGGAAAACCTCGTTTAGAGTGCCGACGCCATTTTTGTCCCAGTGCGCCTCGAAGGCCGCTCGGAAGGAGCTGGTGATCTTGCCGCCGCGATCCTTGATGATCCCATAGGCCGTCAGATGCCCGTCAAAGTAGTCCTGCAACACGAGCCTCGGCTCCTTCTCGCGAAAATGTTCGATCCGCATGGAGGAACAACCTGCGAGCAAAAGTGTTGCCGACAATAGAAGAATTGTGCGCATGGCTCTCATACTCCCTCTACTTCCCCTGATATGTCAAGCACGGGAATGCAGCACGGGAATGCAGTCATACCGAACTGGGCCACGCGAATCTCACTTGCCCGTCCACGCGATTAATCATAATCTTCCCCGTCATGGATTTGTTTGCACATGCATGTTACGGGGTGGTGCTCTGCAGCCGCAGCGGGCTGGCTGGCGGACGCAAGGGGGCTGGCGGGCGACGCTGGTGGCGGGATGGCACGCTTTGGCCGGCGGTCTTCTATGCGG
>CAZGBW010000387.1:0-2629 GCA_964523995.1 uncultured Victivallales bacterium
CCCATTCAGCCGCGGATGAGCGGGATGCCAGGCGCGTCCACGTCATCGCCTGCGGCGTGCTGGGCGTGGATCTCAAGTCCATTGTCAAGCGTTTGGGCATCGATATTACTATGACCTTGCTTCCGGGAGGCCTGCACAACAATCCGCATGAGTTGCATACCCGGCTCCAGGAGGCTATCGACACCGTCTCCGCCAGCCATACATGCGACCTGATCGTCGTCGGCTACGGCGTATGCGGGCGCGGAAGCGTCGGCCTGCGGGCGGGCGGCGTGCCGATTGCCATCCCGCTGGTGCATGACTGCATCGCCCTTTTCCTCGGTTCCGACCGCGCCTACCGCGAGCAGTTCGCCAAGTACCCCGGAACCTACTACGTTTCCGCCGGCTGGGTCGAGGGGAAGACCCGTCCCTGGAGTTCCGAGGAACAGGAGACGTCCGGGTGCTGCAATCCTATCGAACATGATTTTGAAAGGCTCGTGAGCCAGTACGGCCAGGAACACGCCGAGGCCATCCGGGCTTTTCTTGACAGCTGGCATGGCAATTACCAGCGCGCCGCGTTCATCGACACCGGCGTGGAATCCGCCGGCCGTTCGCGATATGCCAGCATGGCGCAGAGCATGGCTGCGGAGTTCGGCTGGAAATACGAGGAACTTCCGGGGACGCACGATCTGCTGATCCGCCTGCTCACCGCGCGGGAATCCACGGCAGACATCCTGCTCGTGCAGCCGCATTACGTCACGATATATGACGCCGTCCGCCAGAGTCTGCATGCTGTTCCCGTCCGTGACGGAAGCGAAGCGGACGCCGAACCTGAAGTCATCGTGCGCGATGTGCGGCCGGAGGGCTCCGCCTCCGCGGAACCGGCCAGGTGCGCGCGTCTCGGCCTGGGAATCGACGCCGGAGGCACGTATACTGATGTCGTCATCTACGACTTCGACTCCCATGCCGTCCTCCAGAAAGCCAAGAGCCTGACGACAAAATGGAACTACACGCTGGGGATAGATGCGGCGCTCGACCAACTCGACGCCAGCCGCTTCCCGGAAGTGGATGTGGTTTCGGTCTCCACCACCCTCGCCACCAACGCAATTGTCGAGGGCCGTGGGCAGAAGGTGGGACTGCTGCTGATGACGCCATACGGATGGCCCGATCCGGAGGGCTTTTCGCACGACCTGATCGGGATCGTCGCAGGACAGCTGGAAATTGACGGACGGGAACTCGCCCCTACCGATCCCGAGCAGGTGCGGCGGATCGTCCGCGACATGATCGACCGTCATGGAGTCCGGGCCTTCGCTGTCGGAGGCTATGCCAGCCATGTCAATCCGAGCCATGAACTGCAGGTCAAGGCGGCCGTCCGCAAGGAGACCGATGCGGTGGTCACCTGCGCCCATGAGGTGTCCGGCGGACTCAACTACCGGATCCGGTCCGAAACTGCGGTTCTCAACACGCGGATCATTCCCTGCCTGAACGACTTCATGGGAGACATACAGACTTCGATGCGGCGCCGCGGCCTGAAGGTTCCGATCATGGTCGTCCGGAGCGATGGATCGCTCATGAACCTGGAGGCCGCCCTGGAACGGCCTATCGAGACAATCCTTTCCGGACCCGCCGCCAGTGTCGCCGGCGCCGCCTGTCTCACGGGCGTGCAGGATGCGATAATCGTGGATATAGGCGGCACCACCACGGACACCGCGAGGATCCGGGGGGGAGCCGTCCAGACCTCCAGTCAAGGCGCCAGGGTCGGCCAATGGCAGACCTTCGTGGAGGCACTGGACATGCGCACACTCGGCTTGGGCGGTGACAGCCGCATCGCCTGCGTCAATGGCCGCCTTGAGATCGGACCGCGGCGAATCGCCCCGGCCGCATGGCTGGCCGCCCAGGACAAGCGCGTCGGCGAGGCGCTGGAGTGGATCGAGCATCGCCTGAACCGCTTCAGCTCGTCCACGCGCGGGATGGAACTGCTCACCCTTATGCCCTATAAGCATCGGCGCGCGCACAGCGGGAAGGAAAGGCAGATCGTGGAACTGCTTCAGGAGCGCCCTTATACCGTGGAAGAACTGGTTGAACGCCTGGACTGCATCACCGAGGACTTCCTGCCGTTGGAAAAGCTTGAGGAGGACCACATCGTCCAGCGCTGCGGCCTGACGCCTACCGACACGCTCCACGCCATGGGGCGGCTCCGTCTCTGGGATGGCGAGGTTTCGCGGCGGATCTGCGGGATCTATGCCAGGATTCTGGGAACAGATATCGAACGGTTTATCGAACAGGTCCAGGCCCGCTTCGTCCGCTGTCTGGCCATTGAACTGCTCAAGACACAGCTGGCCGGCGAGTTTGACACGGATTCACTGGAAGACTCCCCGGCCGCCATGGCCCTGGTCAACCGCGCCCTCGGTGCGGACATGAAGGGCTGCGGCGTGAGGATCGCGCTGCAGGCGCCGGTGATAGGGATCGGCGCACCGACCCATTTCTTCCTGCCTGCGGCGGCACGGCTGCTCCAGGCCGAGGCAATCATTCCGGAGCACGCGGATGTGGCAAACGCGATCGGAGCCATCACCAGTCTCGTGCGCATCCGCCGGCGCGTAGCGATAGCGGTGGACGATCAGGGGCTCTACCGCATCGAAGGGCTGCCAGGCAC
>CAZGBW010000388.1:0-2603 GCA_964523995.1 uncultured Victivallales bacterium
GCATTAACGCCGATGATGCGGCAGTATCGGCAGATCAAGAGCGAGATTTCGGAAGAGGCGGTGCTCTTCTTCCGGATGGGTGACTTCTACGAGATGTTCTTCGACGACGCCAAACGGGCGGCGCCGGTGCTGGACATCGCGCTGACCCGCCGTAACGGCATCCCCATGTGCGGCGTTCCGTATCATGCCCTCGAGGGGTACCTGGCCCGCATGATGCGCGCCGGCATGAAGGTGGCGATCTGCGAGCAGATGGAGGACCCCGCCACGGCCAAGGGGATTGTACGGCGGGAGGTGACCCGTGTGGTGACGCCGGGAACCGTGACGGAGGGCAACCTGCTGGAGGCGGCGCAGTTCAGCTACCTGGCGGGCGTCTGCCGCGCCGGCCGGGAATACGGCCTGGCGATGATTGATCTCTCCACGGGGCATTTCTGGGGCCAGGTCCTGCCGGATGCCGCGGCTGTCGGTGACGCGCTTCGCCGCTACGGGCCGGGCGAGTGCGTGATTCCGGACACGCTGCCCGATGACGACGACCTGATCCGGGTGCTGAAGGCGCTGCCGGGGCTGCCCCTGACGCGGTGCGAGGACTGGACGTTCGGGACCGATGCGGCCTATGACCTGCTGACCCGGCACTTCGGGGTGCATTCCCTGCTGGGCTTCGGCTGCGAGGGGGTCGAGCCGGTGGTGTGCAGCGCCGGTGCGATTCTCCATTATGTGCGGGTGGACCTGCGCCGGGAGACCGGTCATGTCCGGTCCTTCCAGACGCGTAGCGCCTCGGAGTTCATGATCCTGGATGAAGCGACCTGCGCCAATCTGGATCTGATCCCGATGAAGGGGAGGACCGGAGGGCGGACCCTGCTGGACGTGCTGGATGTGACTCGGACGCCGATGGGGGCGCGGGCGCTGCGCGACTGGATCCTGCGGCCGCTGGCCGTCCTGGATGCCATCGGGGAGCGGCATGACGCGGTGGCGGCGCTGGTCCGGGACCGCGCGCTGCTGCATGATCTGCGCAGCGCCTTCGAGCCGGTCCGGGACCTGGCCCGGCTGATCGCCCGGATCGGCACCGGCGGCGGGAATGCGCGCGATCTGGTGGCCATCGGGCAGTCGCTGGAGGCGCTCCCGGAAATCCGGGCCCTGGTGGACGGGCATGAGAGCGTGCTGCTCGCCCGGCTGGCGGGTGAGATGGAACCGCAGCCGGCGCTGACTGGGCGAATCCGCGACGCGATCCATCCGGAGCCGCCGATGACGATCCGCGAAGGCGGCATTATCCGCGACGGTTTCAGCGACATGCTGGACGAACTGCGGCGGTCTGCCACGCAGGGTCGGAACTGGCTGGCGGAATACCAGGCCGCCGAGCAGGATCGCACGGGCATCCGCACCCTGAAAGTGCGTCACAATAAAGTATTCGGCTACTACATCGAGATTTCCAAGGCACAGCTTGCCAACGTGCCGGCGGATTACACGCGCAAGCAGACGCTGGTGAACGCCGAACGGTTCATCACGCCGGAGCTGAAGGATTACGAGCACAAGATCGTCGGGGCGCAGGACCGGGCGGTGGCGCTGGAGTACGAGCTGTTCTGCGAGGTTCGTGATGCGGTGACGGCGGCGACAGGGGCGATCCAGCGGGCTTCCGAGGCGCTCGCCGCGCTGGATGTCCTGTCGGCGCTGGCCGAGCGGGCGCTGGCGTTGCGCTATGTCCGTCCGGTGATGAACGACAGTGACCGGTTGCTGATCCGGGATGGACGGCACCCCGTGATCGAGCAGATTCCCGATGCCGAGCGGTTTGTCCCCAATGACACGACGCTGGATTGCCGCCAGCACCAGCTCCAGATCATCACCGGTCCGAACATGGCGGGCAAGTCCACCTACATCCGGCAGGTGGCGATGCTGGCGGTGATGGCGCAGATGGGCTCCTTCGTGCCGGCCTCGTCGGCGGAGATCGGGATCGTGGACCGGGTGTTCACCCGGGTGGGGGCCAGCGATGACCTCTCCCGCGGGCGCAGCACGTTCATGGTGGAGATGCAGGAGACGGCGAACATCCTGAACAACGCCACGACGCGGAGCCTGATCGTGCTCGATGAGATCGGGCGGGGCACGAGCACGTTCGACGGCATCAGCATCGCCTGGGCCGTGGCGGAACACCTGCACAACAATCCCGATGTGAAGGCCCGCACGCTGTTCGCGACGCATTACCACGAGCTGACGGACCTGGCCCTGACGATGGATGGCGTCAACAACTGCAACATCCTCGTGCGGGAGAAGGACGACACGATCGTCTTCCTGCGCAAGATCGTGCCGGGTGGTGCCGACAAGAGCTACGGCATCCAGGTGGCCCGCCTGGCGGGGATGCCGGCGGGGGTGGTCGCCCGTGCCAAGGAGATCCTCGCCAACCTTGAGGAAGGAGAACTGGGGGAGACGGGGCAGCCCAAGATCGCCAAGCGCCGTCGAGTCGGCAAGTGCCTGCCGGAGACCGCCCAGCTCGACCTGTTCGGGGGGTAGTGGCGAGGGCGGGTCGTCGGGGTCAGAGTCCGCGGTCCGCCTGGATATCCACCTCGAAGACAGGGCCTGCCTCGATCACGCGCATGCGGGTCCATTTGCCGGTGCGG
>CAZGBW010000389.1:0-2601 GCA_964523995.1 uncultured Victivallales bacterium
GGCCGATGCGCCTGCCCCCGCGGGCGGCACGGGCGACGATGGCGCTTTTGAGCAGTCCCTGCATGTCGATGACCAGGTCGTAGTGCTCCCGGCGAAGGCGTCCCAGGAAGGGGCGCAAGTCGCGTGCCATGTGGTGGCGGGGAAAGGGAATGACGTTATCAACGGCATCAAAACAGCGCACGAGGTCGGTGTAGGCCGTGTTGGTGACCCAGTCGATGACGGCTCCGGTTTCCGCCTTCAGGGTATGGACCGCAGGCAGGGCATGGAAAAGGTCGCCTAGCGAGCTGAGTTTAACAATAAGGATGCGCATCGGTTTTCTCCACCCTGGCAAGGTCATCGGCGTGGTGATCACAGGATCCGGTCGTGTGACGTCTCGCGGGGAGCATAGGGGAGGAGTGGCAAGGAAGGCAACCGTTTTCCGATGCACTGCCCCGCGTTGCGCCGGTGTATGATTTTGGTGTATGATTTTGACTTGTCATGGGGACACAAGGGTGTATGATTCCGGAAGTTATTTGGGTTTTACTAACGCGATGTTCGTTCTGGAAAGGAGGGCTGTGCGACAATAGACTGAAACCCGGATGGAGAACCGATGGTGTTTTGCGAGAAGGAATTTGAATCGTCAGAGGAAAGGAAATCTCATTATGAATCTGAAACGGATGATGCTGGCAGTAACGATGTTGATCGGCCTGCTGGTGGTGGAACAGGCTTTCGCGGCGGCAACGCCGATGCTTACGCAGGGAACGCGTTCCTTGAATGTCGCTGGAAGTCTGGATGATGACGGCGAGGACATGAATGTGGTAGCGGCGGCATCGGTCGGCTACTTCTTCATGGATTACATTCAGGTCGGCGTCAACGTCAGTGCGCTGATCATGGGAAGTGATAACAAGTTTCTCGACGCTGGCGTTTTCGGTGAATACAACGTGGATATCGGCAGTGCCCTGGTCCCGTATGTGGGTGCCGGCATCGGGTTGGGCTGGTGGGATACGGAAATCGATAGTGATACGGTTTTCTCGGCGAACGGATATGGCGGCGCACGGTATTTCTTTGTGGATTACGCCGCCATTGGTGCCAAACTGGATATCGCTGTTGCTTCCGAGGATATCTACAACCGCGGTGAAGATGCGATGGATTGGACGGTACTGGTTGATACGAGCTGGTTCTTCTAGGCCGCAGCATCGTTCCGGAAAAACCCGCCTTTCGTGACGAAAGGCGGGTTTTTTCATGGGCGGAGGTACCGCAGGAGCAGCTTGACGCGCTGGAGGCTATCCTCGTGTTCCTTGTGCAGGCGCACAAAGCCGCAGGCCCAGGATCGGAACAGCCAGCGAAGTGCCGTCGTGCGGGCGCCCCGGTTGTGGGCCATCCAGGAGGCGGATGCATACTGCTCGGCATAGGCTTGGCGCCTGACATTCCGGTGTGCATGCAGGGCCCCGCCCGGCGAGAATGCCTTTCCCAGGACGGCGAGGACCTGGGGCAGGAATGTCCGGTCGTCCATGCTCAGGCTGCCGACCGTGGTCCGGTAGCGTGAAAGCGGTGTTTCCATCAGAAGGCACTCATGGTGTGAAGCGATCCGCAACCAGAGGTCGTAGTCTTCGGGACCGCGGAACTGCTCGTCAAAATATCCAATGCTCTCGATGATATCGCGTCTTGCCATCACCGTTGACGTGGCAATGGGATTATGGCAGACAAAATCCTCGAGGTGCAGCGTCTTGATCCGGAAGGCTGGTGCCGTTGATGGCGCGGCGGTCCCTGGGGCAAGTGGCAGCGTCTCCCCGCAAAGCAGCACGGCATCCGGATGGGTGGCGGCCGTGTTGAGCTGGGCTTCGATTCGGCCGGGCAGGCAGGCATCGTCGGCATCCAGGAACGCGATCCAATTGCCGGATGCCGCACGGATTCCGGTATTGCGCGCACCGGCCGGGCCGGTATTGCGGGACTGGCGGATGACGCGTGCCAGCCCATGATGCTGTTCCGACCAGCGATCGGCGATGGCGGCGGTGTCGTCGCGCGAGACGTCGTCCACAACGAGAATCTCCAGCACCGGGTGGCTCTGGGCGGCAACCGAGTCGAGAGCCTCGACGAGGGTGGTGGCGGAGTTGTGGGCGGGGATGATGAAGCTGACGGCGGTATTCATGGCGGCGCGGGCATGGGGATCTGCCCTGGTTCTCAAAAAAAGGACAGGCTTCCCGACACGTCGGGAAGCCTGTCTTCAATGTTGATGTCGCGAGGAATCAGCGTCCTGAAAGAATACGCGAACGTGCGCGCGCAGACTTCCGGCGTTTCTTCTCGCTGGGTTTCTCATAGTAACGGTTGGCACGCAATTGCTTCATCATGCCTTCCTTGTCCATGATCTTTTTCAGACGGCGAAGGGCGCGTTCTACGGCTTCCCCCTTCTTGAGCTTAATTTGAATCACTGTATCAATCACCATCCCTTCGCGACCCGGGCGCTTTGTTAACGTGCCTCCCGTCGGTTCGCATGGCGCGCAACAGTACGGAGCGGCTGGCGGGATGTCAAGCAAATGCTTCAACATTATTGCGGCTCTCCTTTGCACCCTGTGCAGGCCGGGCTTGCGCGGGGTGCGTCGGCATGGTATGAAGTGAAGCTCG
>CAZGBW010000390.1:0-2582 GCA_964523995.1 uncultured Victivallales bacterium
GATTCCATTGCCCCTGCGCGCGACCGGTCAGCGGCGTGGCGCCGAAGCCGCCCCAGGGGAATGTCTCGTGCATGCTGATCTCGGGGAAACCGACCATCGGCAGTTTCGCCGGCATGGGCCGCGCGGCATCTTCCGTCAGAATGTAGTCGGCAAAGGGCTTCTTGTCCGTGAAGGCTTTGCCAAGTCCCTGCCATTCGTCCGCGTTGAAGAACCATGTCGAGAGAATGATTTCCGTCCCGGGCAATTTCCCGCGGGCCAGCTCCGCCACACGCTCGGCGGCCTTGAGGAAACCGTTGCACCCCCACGGCCGGCACTGGGCACAGCCGCAGCCGCCCTGGTCGTAGGGCCAGATCCAGACATAGCGCGGACTCAGGTCAGCGGCCCAGTCGAATTCACCGCCGAGGACGTCCAGGATATAGTCCATGCCGCCCGGCTTGTTGGGACAGATTGCGCAGTCGTACCATCCTCCACGCTGGCCGCTGGGGTCGGCGCGCAGCGCTTGCGGGGAGTTGCCGTAAGCCTCGTTGGCGATGACGCCCAACCCCACGTCCATGCCGATCCGCCGGGCGGCCGCCAGGATTTTGTGCAGATGCTCGCGAAAGGCCACGGCCTTCGGATCGCTTGCGCCGTCGAAATGGTGCATGTCATACCAGACCACCAGCGCGTTGTAGCCCCAAAGGCTGATGTCTTCGACATAGCGTTCGATTTCAGCGGTCGGCCCGTCGTGGTAGAAGTTGTGGAAGTGCGTGGCGAAGTAGATGCCCCGCACCGGCTTCTGCGGCACCGACGTGCCGCGCCACGTCCCGGGCGTGAAGCCGCCCTTATCGTACCGCGATGTCCGCAGGAACTTTCCGAGACCATACAACAAGCCGCGCTCGTCATTGCCCGCAATGCGGACGCCGCCGCCCTTCCGGTCCTCGATGCGGTAGCCTTCCGCGCCGATGCCCTTCTCCACAGCCAGCTCCACCGTCAGCGGCGCGTCGCCGCCAGTGACAACCTTGGCCTCGCAGCGCTGCTCGACCTGCCGCGCAAAGACCTTGCCCGTGTTCTCGACCACCGGGCTGGGTTGCTTCTGCAGAATCAGCCGTACTGATTTCACAACCGTAGGCTGAACCGATTCGGATTTGAGCGGAAACAGCTCGCAAATAATTTGGGCATAGACGCGGTGGCCGAAATCATTCGGATGATTGATATTGTTACCGCTCAGGTCGGAGAACGGTTTGCGCTTGAGCAACTCCAGCCAGGGCGATGTCACATCGGCCAGCGCCACGTTAGGACCTGTCAGGTTTCGCAGGACCTCGCGATAGCCGGTGAAGCGTTCGGGTGGAAATCCGCACGGATTACCGGTCATGGGTGCGACCAACACGATGTCTGCCTCGGGAGATGCGTCCTGAACAGCATCGCGGAGTCTGCGCATCACCGCTTCGAAGCCGGCTGCAGGCTCGCCGTGATTCATGCCAAAGGCCAGGATCACCAGATCGGGTTTCTCGGCCGCCACCTTGGTGACCATCGACAGCCCCCACCCTGCTCCGGTTCCGCCGCGAGCAAGGTTCGTCAGCGTCACAGACGCGCCGAAGCGCTGCTGCAGCGTGTTGGCGACCAACTGCGGGTAAGCCGGCTGATGGGGCGGGGTCTCGCGCCCCGCACCGGATGCATTGCAGCCTGAGGTAATGCTGTCGCCCAGTGCCACGAGCTTGAAGGGTTGCTTGTCTTTGAGTTTGGCAAGACTGCGGGTCAGAAGCTGCGCTGGCGGCGCATCCTGCAAGGGCCAGTTATCGGCGTGCTGGTAGCTGACCTGCACCTGCAGGTCATGGAAGAAGTACCCTTCCGCGAAAAGCACGCCCATGAGGGTATTGGGACTGCCGGGCGGCGGGACCATTTCGGCTGATGTCTTGAATGGGATGCGCGTGCCGGCGGTCAACTCGATCATGTTAGAGCCCGGCTTCCAGACATAGTCCTTTCCCTCCTCATATTTCATCACGAGATCGGGCGCCATGATGGTGGGTTTTGCGCTGGGCATGAAGAGCAGTTTGCCCGTGGCAAAGGGTTTTCCCTCGTTCCGGATAAAGAGCACCGGTTCGTTTTCCATCACCTTGGCACGCCAGAAGGGTTGCCCTTGGGAACTCTTGGCTGAGGATACTGGCTCAGCTGTCTGCCCGTGGCTCGCGATGGTCAATGTCACGATCATCATCGCGGTTGTTATGTTTCTCATTGTCTTGTCTCTGTTCATGTTACTTCTCATGCGCGTCCTTCAGGACGTCGCCTGCTGGAGGTGGTTGGGCGATGGATCATCGTTATTCTGACGGCTTCTTGCTTCCGGCCGGAGCGGAGCCGATCCGACGGGCGCGGATCGAGGTGCCGCCGTTACATGCAAACTTCTCCACCGCACCCACATTCCCCTCGACCACCCAGTAGTTGAGGTCACCGCTTCCGAGGCTGTTGGGATCATTGATATCAAAAGCCGTTGCCTGCCATTTGTTATTGTCGTCGGTCTGACCCGGGCCGGCAATCTCGATATCCAGTTGTTCGATGGAAAAGCCGTGCTTGCCCGTCACTGCGATTGCGTGCGTGCACCGCTGCGC
>CAZGBW010000391.1:0-2581 GCA_964523995.1 uncultured Victivallales bacterium
GGTGCAGAAGAAGGACGGGGTGACCACATTCGTTTTCGACCTCGATGTGGCCGATGTCCTGATCCTGCGCTGACAACAGAAGGAGTAATAGAGCATTATGGCAAAATCAGACGGACAACACATGATGGAGGCGATCACCTCGCTCTGCAAACGCCGAGGATTCATATTCCAGACCTCCGAAATCTACGGGGGCATCAACGGCTTCTGGGACTACGGCCCTCTCGGCTCGCAGCTCAAGAAGAACATCAAGGATGCCTGGTGGAAAGACATGGTCCAGTGCAATGAGAATATCGTCGGACTCGATTCGGCGATCATCATGCACCCGCGGGTATGGGAGGCGTCCGGCCATATCGGTGGTTTTTCCGATCCGATGGTTGACTGCAAGGTCTGCAAGAAACGCTACAAGGCCGATAACCTGTGCGAGGAGCATGGCAAGGAGCTGATTTCCGCAAATGGCATATTCAAGCTACCCGACGGTATCCGCTGCACCCACTGCGGATCGGACGATCTTACCGAGCCGCGCGCGTTCGACCTGATGTTCAAGACGTTTGTCGGTCCGGTTGAGGATGAGTCCGCCAAGGCCTATCTGCGCCCCGAAACCGCGCAAGGCATCTTCGCGCAGTTCGCGAATGTCCTGGCGACCTCACGCCAGAAAATCCCCTTCGGCATCGCGCAGATCGGAAAAGCCTTCCGCAACGAGATCAATCCACGCAACTTCACGTTCCGGTCGCGGGAGTTCGAACAGATGGAGCTGGAGTTCTTCATCGAACCCGGTACCGATGCCTACTGGCACGAATACTGGATCGGAAAGCGCCTGGCCTGGTATGCATCCGTCGGGTTGCCCGCCGACCGGCTGCACAAGGATGTGCACCCGAAGGAGAAGCTGGCGCATTACGCCTCCGCCTGTGTGGATATCGCCTACGAATTCCCGTTCGGTGTCCAGGAACTGGAAGGCATCGCGGCCCGTGGCAATTTTGACCTGAGCCGCCATGCGGAATACAGCGGCAAGAGCATGGAGTATTTCGAGGCGGAATCGTCCAAGCGTTTTATCCCGCATGTCGTGGAGCCCTCTGCCGGCGTGGACCGTATCGCGCTGGCCATCCTCTGCAACGCGTACCGCGAGGAGTGGGTCCCGGCAGGCGGCGGGGAGACCCTCACCGCCGAACCCGGCAAGCAGCCACCGGAGGGCTACGAACTGCGCACTGTCCTGCGCTTCTCCCCGCGGGTGGCTCCCGTGAAGGCCGCGGTATTCCCGCTGCTGAAGAACAAGCCGGAACTGGTGGCCAAGGCTCGCGAGATCTTCGACTCCCTGCGCCAGTGCTGGCCCTGCGAGTACGATCAGGCCGGAGCCATCGGACGCCGCTACCGCCGCCAGGATGAGATCGGCACGCCCTACTGCATTACCGTGGACTTCGACTCGCTGAAGGATGACACCGTCACCCTGCGCGAACGGGACTCGATGAAGCAGGAGCGGATTGCCATCCGTGACATCATTCCCCTGCTCCACAGCGCGTTCTGAAAACGCTACTTGAGAAAGCGCTGTAGCAACGGGTTGCCCCACATTTTCCGGGCTTTCCCCTCGAACCGGCGGATGTGCTCCAGCCGCTCGCGGATAAAGACGGTGTCGTCCGGCGCTCCGCCGGCCGCATCCAGTTCCCGCTCCAGACCGTCATAAAACGGCTCGCGGTCGGCGAATCGCTTGGAGACCACCTCCGTCAGGATATTCTTGAGCACTTTCCCGAACCAGTCATTCGCCACGTAATAGTCGCGCCGATCCCCCTTGGCCGGAACCTTGGTGACGGCCCCCCACTGCTCAAGCTGTCGCACGCACGTGCTCGCGCTTCCCTTGCTGATGCGCAGGGCACTCTGCAAGTCGGCCAACCCGCGGGGTTGCGGCGAGAAATACAGGAACGCGTATATCTGCCCCACGACCTTGCCAAGCCCGAGGGCCTGCGCCAGATTGCCTGCATCGGATATACACCGTTGAACAACGATATGCATAAAGTCCCGTGCTTCGCTGCTATCCAAACTCAGACACCTCCATCCCAACAGCCGGAACGGAGGGTGCCGATCTACTTCTTCCCGCCCGAGCCTGCGTCATCACCACTGTATTTGGAATTCCGGGCCTGGAACTGCAGAAGCACCGGGGCACCTTCCAAACCGAATTTGGCCCGCAAGGCCTTGATCAGATAGGTCTCATAGGCCGGACGGATCAGATCCGGATTGTTGACATATACCCGGATCCGGATCGGATCGGACCCGACCTGGGTGGCATAATACAGCTTCAGCCGACGGCCATTGAGTGCCGGAGGCGAGACCTTTTCAACCGCATCCTGAATCGTCCGGTTCAGGATCCCGGTGGGCAGAGTCCCGGTAACCTGGGCCGCCACCGAGTCAATGGCCTCCACCGTTCGCTTGACGTTGTAACCATCCTTGGCCGATGCGAACACCACGGGGCAATGCCCCATGAAGGGCATCGCCTTCACCACCGCCGGCCCGTACTGCCGCTGCGTGACCTCGTCGCCTGCCAGATCCCACTTGTTCACCAGGATCACGCAGCCGCGACGATGCTCGTTGATCA
>CAZGBW010000392.1:0-2573 GCA_964523995.1 uncultured Victivallales bacterium
CCAATATCAACCGCCACGAAACCTATGCCATCCCCCGCACGGGCGTCTTCATCGCGCCATTGTTCCAGGGCCAGGCCCGGTATGTGCGGGTGCAACTGGACCGGCCCGGCACGTCCGTCGATATCGATTCGGTGGTGATGGTCAACCGCGAGGTTCATGACCGCACCCCCTACGACGGGCTGTTCCTCTGCAGCAACGAGGAGTTGAACCGGCTGTGGTACATCAGCGCCTGGACTTATCAGATCGCCTCGTACCCCAACCATGACGCCTGGCGGGGCGTGGAGGGATGGCTGCTGCCGCGCAAGCTGGAGCAGGCCCCGGACATCGGGCTGAGCGTGGACGGAGCGGCCTGGGGCGATATCATGATCGAAACCATGTTCGAAATCCGCGCCAATCCGCATCATGTCTCGGCGGCCGGACTCGCGTTACGAGCCCGGGATGCAGCCAACGCCTACATGTTGGAGCTGGCCCTGGACGGGACATTCCGGCTGATCAAGCGCGAGAATGGAAAAGACACGACGCTCAGCACGAAGACCTTGGCCTCGCCGCTGACCGACGGCATGCGCTACCGCCTTAAGATCGGCGCTAAAGGCGACCTCATCACCACATGGCTCGACGATGTGCTGGTGGACGAGACACGCGACGCCACATTCCCGATCGGCCGGGTCGGGTTCTACACGCCAAAGGAGAAATGGCCCCTGTTCGATTCCATCCGGGTCAGTGACCCTCGCGGCGGCGTCCTGTTCGAGGACGATTTCTCGGGCGATCTTTCACGGTGGGAGTTCGCCCGGACGCGCTCCTTCGTGTCGGACGGCGGCAAGCGCGACCGCCTGGTCTGGTCCGGTGACCTGTATTTCGCGCAACGCAACGAGTACTATGCCATACCGAATGCCCCCTACATGCGGGATTCGCTGAAAATGCTGGCTTTCAACCAGACGCCCGAGGGCTATGTGCACGCATGCCCGTATCCGGAACGCAGCACGCCGCCCGGGTCCGGCGAATACGGGCCGTTTGCCTCCGACGAATTCGCCGCCTGGCTGGTGCCCGTGGCCTGGGACCATCTGCTTTACACCGACGATGTCGCGACGCTGCGGGAAATCTATCCGGCTATCGTCCGGCTGCTCGCTTATCTGGAGAAACACACCGGCGAGGACGGCCTGTTCATCCAGCGCCACGAAACCTCCAAATATGCCGGAGATCTGAAGCTTGGAAATACGAAACGGCGCGCCTACATGAACATCCTCTGCTGGCGCGCTTTCATGGACGCCGCGAAGATCGCGGACCGCTTGGGGCACGCCGATGACGCTGCGACGGCGCGCGCCAAGGCGGACGCCATGAAGACCGCGCTGTTCAAATACTTGTGGGACGAGGAAAAGGGCGGTTTGCGCGAAGCGGTTGAGACGCCGGTTTTCGGGCCGGAGGCGAATGCGCTGGCGCTTTCCACGGGACTGTTTTCGCAGGAGCAGGCGGAGCGCGTGGTGCCGAGGATGCCAGTGATCAAGCACGGCAAGTTCCAAGGTCTGGCCAGCCGGGGGATCTTCCATTACGGCTTCGGCCAGCGTGGGCTGAAGGCCATCTTCGATCACAACTGGATCAAGCTTCTGGATACGGGCTGGAAAGGCGCGACCACCACGACTGAGTGCATGCAGATGACTACGCGCGGCTGGGGGGACGAGTCGCATCCCGATACAGCGATCGGCTACCAGTTCAGCACCTATCTCCTTGGCATCGAACCGCTGACCCCAGGCTTCCGCCGGTTCCAGATCCGGCCCTTGCTGGTGAGCGAAGTGGACTGGGCCAGAGGACGGGTTCCCACGCCGCACGGCTTTGTCGAGGCTGGATGGAAACGGGATGGGAAGAACCTCACGATGCAGTTGACCGTCCCCAAGGGCACGGAGGCGGAGTTGGTGCTGCCGAAGGGCGAGGCGGTGCTGGTGAACGGCCAGAAGCCTGCCACAATGCTGTTAGTCGCGGGACGCCACGAGATCGAAGTGCGCGGCTTGATGGATGCCACTAACCTGATAGAAACCGAGGTCAAGGATGTGATGAAAGCCGTGCGCAAGGTCACCGCCTCCTCATTACACGAGATGGGCGGCTGGAGCGCGGCGCATCTGTTCGCGCCGGAAGCCGACGAAGCGCGGCTGGGATACAGCTCCGCCGCCCACAGTCGGCCCGAGACGGAGGTGTGGCTGGCCATGGATCTGGGCGAAGAAATGACGCCCAGGGAAATCGTCCTCCTCCCCCGCCGCGACACGCCGGCGGCGGATGGCCGGACCGCCGGATTCCCGCGCGATTTCGCAGTCGAGATCGCCACGGAGCCGGACCACTACAAGACCGTGGCGGAGTTCAAGGGCCGGGCCGCGCCGGACGATAAGGGGCTGGCGGTCAATCTCTACACGGTCATCGGCTATCCCAAGGTCCGCTACATCCGCATCCGCGCCACACGGATGGGACCGCCCGCCGCGGACGAACCGGACACCTACCGGCTGCAATTGCGGCGCGTCCGGGTGGTCCCGCTGTGAGCACAGCCGTCAAACATACCAAACACAGGGAGAACAAACACATGAAACGAA
>CAZGBW010000393.1:0-2564 GCA_964523995.1 uncultured Victivallales bacterium
GGTTGACCTGCTTCTCTCGCCCGCCCCGATCCACCGGCACCATGGCGGGATGATCGCGGACTGCTACTCCCAGCCGGTAGGTCTGTATCAGAAGCTCTGCCGGACGCTGGGGCGCCCTTTTGCACTACGCCACTACTGGGGGCCGCTGGCCAGCGCGAGATCATCGCAGTGGATTGCGGAGGCGACCGCCTGCTTGCTCGATGATCCGGACCTGGCACCGGACCTGTGCCTGACCTACCTGCCGGCACTGGACTACAATCTGCAACGCTACGGAACCGGTGATGCACGCAGTCTGGAGGCGCTGGTGGCGCTTCGGGGCCAGCTGGAGGTGCTGGCCGATGCCGCTGGCAGGAACGGGTACGGCCTGGTGGTCTTCGGCGATTACGCGATTGCGGATTGCGGGCAGGGCGCCGTCCTGCCCAACGTGGCCCTGGCCCGGGCCGGACTCCTGAAACTGCGCGAGGTCAAGGGCATGCTATATCCGGATTTCCATACCAGCCGGGCCTTCGCCATGGTGGACCATGAAATCGCGCATGTCGTGGTCAAGGACGCCACCGCGCGCCACGAGGCCGCTCAGGCGCTGGGTGCATTACCAGGGATACGCGACATCATGGACCGCGAGTCGCAGCGCCAGGCCGGCGTTGCTCACGCCAACAGTGGCGAGCTGGTCCTCGTCGCCGATGATGGATGGTGGCTGGCTTATCCTTGGTGGCTGGCGAGAGGTCAGGCCCCGGATTTTGCGAGTCATGTGGACATTCACAACAAGCCGGGGTATGATCCGTGCGAGCTTTTCAGCGGGTGGCCTCCGGGATCGGTCTCCCTCGACACGGGGCGGATACGGGGATCGCACGGGCGGGTCGGGCCGGGCCGGGAGGCCGCCTGGGCGGCGACCTGCCTGGAGACCGGGCCGACATCGCTGATTTCTCTTGCGCTCTCCGTGAAGGGGTTACTTAAGAATGGATAATGACCACTATTTGCAGCGTTTCCAGGTTCAGTACGCCTATCCTGTTCATTTTGCACGGGGCGTCCTGGACGTTGACAACGACCTTCTGATGACCGTGATAGACCGTCTGCACGAGAATCGCCAGCATCGCGTCCAGGTCTTTATCGATTCGGGGGTCGCGGAGGCCCGTCCTGGTATCGCGGAGGCGGTCATCCGATATTTTGCCGCGCGGTCCGGCCTCGTGACATTGGTCTGCGCACCGGAAACCGTACCGGGCGGCGAACGGTCCAAAAACGACCGCCGGGCGGCCGAAACCGTGATGGAGAGCATTGCCTCGCGTCATTTGTGCCGACAGAGTGTCGTGGTGGCCATCGGCGGCGGCAGTGCGCTCGACATCATCGGGCTGGCCGCCTCTCTGGTACACAGGGGGGTCCGGCTGATCCGGATACCGACAAGCGTGCTTGCACAGAACGACAGCGCGGTCGGGGTGAAGAACGGCATAGACGCGTACGGGGTGAAAAATTTCGCCGGGACCTTCGCCCCGCCCTTCGGGGTCCTGGTTGATTTTGATTTCCTGGACACCCTAGAGGACAAGTACTGGGTCGGCGGCGTCGCGGAAGCCTATAAGATCGCGATTATCAAGGATCCGCTGTTATTCGGTTATCTTTGCTCCCATGCACAGGCCATCCGCAACCGGGATGCGGCCGTCATGGAACAGGTGGTCCGGCGCACGGCGATCCTGCATCTCGAGCATATTGCCAGTGCTGGCGATCCCTTTGAATTCGGCTCGGCCCGACCCCTGGATTTCGGTCACTGGTCCGCGCACCGCCTGGAAATCATGTCCGGATACGGTATCGGTCACGGCCAGGCGGTCGCCATCGGCATCGCCCTGGACTCCTGCTATGCACACCGCACCGGCCTGCTCACCCGAGCCGAGCAGGATGGCATCCTGACCGCATTGAAAACCACCGGTCTGCCGGTCTGGTCCGCGCTTCTGGAACGAAAGACACCGGAGGGGACGCCGGAGGTGATCCAGGGGTTGCGGGATTTCCAGGAGCATCTCGGCGGGGAACTGCGGGTGACCCTGCCGGACGGCATCGGCGCAAAACGGGAAGTGACCCACATGGACACCTCCATCCTCCTTGACGCGATCACGTTCTTAAAGGATCATCCATAACCATGCGCCTTCCTGGACATCCTTCCACGCACCTCACCTACTGCCTCAATGTTCATCCCGGCGAGAGCTGGGAGGAGAATTTTGCGGCCATCCGGACCAAGGCGCTGGGTATCCGGAGGAGGATCAGCCCGGATAAACCATTCGGGCTTGGCTTGCGTCTCGGGAATGCGGCCTCGCTTTCGCTATCCGCCCCTGAAACCCTGCAGGCATTCAAGCGGTTCCTGTCGGATCATGATCTGTATGTCTTCACGGTCAATGGCTTCCCGTATGGGGCCTTCCACGATACCCGAGTCAAGGAGCAGGTCTATCAGCCGGACTGGCGCACGCCGGAGAGAGTCGCCTACACGAAACGGCTGGCGACGATCCTGGCGGAACTTCTGCCGGAGGGCGTCGCGGGAAGCATCAGCACCGTTCCCTGCTCCTATAAGGCGTGGATCCGCACCG
>CAZGBW010000394.1:0-2564 GCA_964523995.1 uncultured Victivallales bacterium
AGGGCGCTGCGCTCGCTGGTCTTGAGGGTCATGTGGCCATGCAGGCTCACGGTCTTGAGCCGCTCGGTGGCATAGGTCAATCCGTTGCTGGAAGCATCCAGGTAGGGATTGTCTATCTGGTAAGGGTCGCCGGTCAGGACCATCTTGGTATTCTCCCCGGCGCGGCTGACAATGGTCTTGACCTCGTGCGGCGTCAGGTTCTGGGCTTCATCCACAATCACGTACTGGCCGGGAATGGAGCGTCCCCGGATATAGGTCAGGGCCTCGAGCACGATCGTGTTGTTGGCCAGCAACGCCTCGATCCGCTCCTTCGGGGAGACTTTGACTTTCTTCTTGCCGATAACCTGGCGTTCCTGCCCGTCGTTCAGCAGGTAGGTCAGATTGTCGAAAATAGGCTGCATCCAGTGCGAGAGCTTCTCCTCCTTCGCGCCGGGCAGGTACCCGATATCCTTGCCCATGGGGATGATCGGGCGGGAAACCAGGATGCGGTCATAACGGTGATTCCGTAACGTGCATTGCAGAGCGGCAGCGAGCGCGAGCAGCGTCTTCCCCGTGCCCGCCTGGCCGACCAGGGTGACGATCTGCACGGCGGGATCCATCAGCAGCTCCAGCGCCATGCGCTGCTCGCGGTTGCGGGCCTGGATATTCCAGACATGGTCCAGCTCGCTGCCCAGATGAATCAGGGTGCCGGGTTCGACAACGCGGGCAAGGGCGGTGCTTTTCCGGTTGCGGTTGGTCCGCTCGCGCATCAGGATGAACTCGTTCGGATAGGTCCCGAGACCGGAATGCTTGTAGACCCGGTTCTTGAAGAACCCGTTGATCTGCGCCAGCGGGACATCCACCTCCTGGTAGCCGCTGAATAGCTCGTCGAAATTGACCTTCTCCTTCTCGAAATCCATCGCCTGCAGGCCAAGGGCATCCGCCTTGAGACGGGCGTTGATGTCCTTGCTGACAAAGATCACCTCCTGGGACTCGGAAATCAACTCGTAGGCCAGGCGCAGGATCAGGTTGTCGGGAATGTTCTCCTTCAGCATCCCCTCCGCATCACTGAGCATGGAACTGCGGATCTGCAGGCTCCCTCCATTCGGCAACGGCACGCCGTCGCGCAGATTCCCTTCGGCACGCAGGGCGTCCAGACGGCGGATCACGTGACGGGCGTTGCGCCCGAGCTCATCGTTATGGGTCTTGAACTTGTCCAGTTCCTCGATCACCGCCATCGGAATAACCACGCGGTTGTCGGCAAAGGACTCTATGCTCTCGGCGTTGTGCAAAAGCACATTCGTGTCGAGCACAAAGGTCTTGCAAATGGACGGCTTCGATTTCGTTCGTTTCGCGGCAGTCATGCGTGTCACTCATCCTTTCCGGTCCTGAAGTTAAAAACATGCGGCAGAAGTTCACCCAGGGAGAATTCGCCGGTGATCACCGGCGGGTGGATGGAGGCCAGCAGGATGCGTAGTTGCGGCGGGCCGAATTCCGCAAGCACCTGCCGGCAGGCGCCGCAGGGGAATACCGGGCTGGAACCATCGGCGGCGATGGCCAGGGCTGCAAAATCCCTGGCACCGGCGGTGACCGCGGCACAGACGGCGCTGCGCTCGGCACACTGGGTCAACCCGTAGGAGGCATTCTCGACATTGACGCCGGTGAAGACACGCCCGTCACCGGCCAGCAGCGCGGCACCCACCCGGAATCCGGAGTAGGGACAGTGGGCGTGCCGGGCCGCATCGGCAGCGGCATGGATCAACTGGACATCGGTCATGGCGTCCTGCCCTCCGGGAGATCAACCGTCTCGACGATCAGCGGCGGCGGCAGGACCGGGCCCTCGGAAATGTCAACCGCCTGCCGGGCCCGTTGCAGGGACTCCTCCAGTCGCGTCGTATCAGCGGCATGCAGCAGCATTAGCGGCTGGCCCTTTTCGACCGGCTCCCCGATCTTGAGGATGGCGCTGACGCCGACGCGCGGATCAACGCGGTCGGTGACGGCGGCGCGTCCTGCACCGAGCAGCAGGCAGATACGGCCGATCGCATCGGCATCCATCCGGCTGACGAACCCGGCAGACAAGGCGGGCACGGGGCATTGCACAGGGGCCGACGGCAGACGCCCCGGGTTATCCAGGACACTGGCATCGCCACCTTGGAGCCCCACCATCTGCTTGAATTTTTCAAAGGCCCGTCCGGATTCAAGGTGATCTTCAAGCATACGCCGGGCGGAGGACTCATCCGCAGCCGCTCCAGTCAACCGGAGCATGGACACCGAAAGCGCAAGGGTGACCTCCATCAAATCCTGCGGACCACGCCCCTGGAGCGCCTCGACCGTTTCGCGTATCTCGAGACTGTTGCCGGCAGTGCGACCCAGCGGCTGGTTCATATCGGTGATCCGGGAGGCCATCCCGCGGCCCATGCGGTGGCCAATAGCCACCATGGTGCTGGCCAGCCGACGGGCATCAGCGACGGTCTTCATGAAGGCACCGCTGCCCCACTTCACATCCAGGACCAGATGCGCCGCGCCTTCCGCCAGTTTCTTGGACATGATGCTGGCGGCGATCAGCGGTATCGAGGGAACCGTGC
>CAZGBW010000395.1:0-2557 GCA_964523995.1 uncultured Victivallales bacterium
AGTTTTGCCATCAGGACATCCGGGATCTTCCGGATGCGCGTGTTGTATAGTTCCACCGCGTGGTTGTAGCCTTCCCGCATCAGCGACACTTCGTCTTCAAGGTCGCGTGTGCGCCGCATCAGGTCGCGCATAACCTGGTCCGCCTTGAGATCCGGATAATCCTCCACCGTGGCGGCGAGCTGCCGAACCGCCACCGTGGCTGCCGCCTCCATGCCGGACGCCTCGCCGGGCTTCAGCGTCCTGCCGCCAGCCGCGCGGCATTGCGCCAGCGCCTGTTGCAGCGACTGCTCGTGTCCCAGGTATGCCTTTGCCGTCGCCACCAGCGATGGCAGCAGATCGAACCGTTTATTCAGTGCCACGTCGATGTTCGCCCACATGGCATCGCAGCGCCTGCGCAGGAAGACCAGGTCGTTGTACAGCACGCCGAGAAAGAAGAGGATCATGTAGGCCAGCGGTGCCAGTGCGGCGGCCTGGTATTGCATGACGCCGAACCCGCCGCTCCATCCGGCCAGGCTCAGTCCGGCCAGGCTGAAGGCGTTGATGCCAAAGGTCAGCAGCAGCAGTCCGGCGGATGCCTTGCGAGCGACCAGATCGCCTTCCCGGTAGTCACTGAGCAGGAATGGCAGTGTTTCGTCCTCGCCCCTTGCCATCCGCAGCCGGTCGCTCTTTTCCGGGTCGATCACAGCGCAGCCCAGTGCGTAGACCGGGCCTCCGACCGGCAGTCGGTGTTCCTCGTAATGCCGCCGCCCCTCCCGCTTGCGGGCGCGCGCTTTCATGATCAATTCCGCCTTGTCCGGATGGATCAGCAGATCACCGGCGTCATCGCGGCAGAGGAAAGGCACGCGGCGTTTCTCATCGGTGATGGTGACCCATTGGGTTTTCTTCCCGGATCGCCGTTTCTCCTTGACCGTGTAGTGGTAGCAGGAGCAGGGCAGCCCGCTGAGCGGGCCGTTCAGGGTGGCGCCACCCTCGGGCAGTGCCACGGTGCCATTGACCTCGTTCAACCCGTAGACCACCCCCTTGGTCTTCACGGTGGGTATGTTCTCGATCCAGCGCTTGACGCGGATCTGCCGGACCCCGAGAACGCCCAGCAGCAGTGCGGCGGCAAGTCCGATGCCCGCGAGAATCCCGGCGGCCAGGCCGGAAATCCGGCTGGGCTGGAATGCAGCCTCCAGCTTGCCGAGCATCTCCTCCTCTGCCGGCAGGAGATCAAAGGCGACGGGGTCGGGCAGTCGTTCAGCCGCCGCTATCAGCCGTTCCGGGAATCCCTGCCGGCAGTGTTCCGCACGGCGGATCGCCCGCATCAGGTTCACCCGCTGGCGGGTGATATAGGCGGTTGTCCCCGTCTCCCTCCGCAGGCGGGGTTCGCGATCCAGAATCGTCGGCAGGGCCTGCCAGTCGCCATCCCAGCGCAGCCCGAGCGTATCCAGGCGCGAGCGAACCTCGTCGGTCCGCACCGCCTGCTCCTTTTCCAGCCGCCAGAACGCGCTCCGCAGGTCTTCCCGGAGCATGCGGTTCGCCTGCACGGTCAGCAGGACCGATGAGGTCAGGCCCGCCAGGAGCAGGTACGCCAGTATCATGTGGATGCCGAACAAGCGGGTCAGCGCGTACATGGCCAGCGTGGCCAGCAGCAGGCCGATGGCCGTCAGGATCAGGCTTCCAAGCCCTACCGAGCCGCGCTCCGCCTCCTCGCTCCGGACGGACAGGATGGGGACGTAGACGCCGGGTCCCTCGAAACGCAGAGCCATGCCCCCGTCCTCGCGCGAGGCCAGTCCCATGGCGAACACGGACATGCCGGGGTCGATCCGGCTCTCGTTGTAACGCAGGTCTCCCGCGGTCCGGCTGTGTTTCGATTGCAGGCTGATGGTGCCGCCGGTGCCGGGATAGACGACTAGCGAACCGGACCCGTCGGTCAGGAGAAAGGGTACAAACCGGGAGTCGTCCGTGACGGTTTCCCAGCTAGTATGCCCGTCGGAATCCTTTGTCTTGCGTTCCACGGTGTAGCGGTAGTAAAGGCAGGTGGCACCGGTATCCGGTGCGTGCAGAACCTGTCCCTGGTAGACTTCCGCAAGGCCGCTCACGTTGGCTTCGCCGGGAATCAAGGCATCCACCGATACGCGAGGAATGCGCTCGATCCGTCGCATGGTCTGCACTTTTTCAAAGCCGGAATACAGGAAGAACACGCCGCCGGCGGCGAATACCGGCAGAAGCAGGAGCGCCAGAAGCCGTCTTAGCATGCTGCCTCCCCCGTCGGGGTTGTCGAAAGCACCACGCTGGAAAACACCTGGAAGGAGGCGCCCGACCGCCACGCGTCCGGTGGAAGCCCTGCCTTGGAGCTGAGGGAGTCGAGCGTTTCTTCCACCGTCCATCCCTGCTCCAGGGCGACTTCCGGCAGATACACCGCCCGGTGAAAGCCCTTTTCCAGGATGATACCCTGTTCGCCGATGCGGAAATCCGCCGGTCCGGCTATCGGGAGGATCGGACTCAGGATCGAGACATCCACGCGAAGCAGCGGCAGGTCGCGTGGCCCGACGGGCGGGAACCGTGGATCATGAAG
>CAZGBW010000396.1:0-2549 GCA_964523995.1 uncultured Victivallales bacterium
CGGAACCACGAGCACGCGGTCCAGCACGCGGTCCAGCAGATGCCCCGGGACCAGATCGAAATCGATCCCCCGCCGGATCAGGGCGTTCATCAACTCGCCCTGGTTCAGGTGCAGGGCAAGCGCCTTGTCGTTCCCAACCGGCGCAGCGTCGATATATCCGAGCGTGTAATCCGGGTGCGGCACGAATTCGCGTTGAAACGCTTCCAACGGATAATAGAGCGCCACGCGCCGGCGCGGCGTCACCTGCGCCAGGAAATGCTGAACCCGTCCCGCCCAGCGGATGTAGTCCGCCATGCCGGACCAGCCGGACCAGCGGAAGAAGAGGTCCGGCGGCCAGTCCGAGGCGGCGTCGCCTTCCCGCGTGTAGAAGAAGCCGTGCAGGATCATCCGGGTGACGCCGTTGGCGTACAGCCAGCCGCTGATCCGGTAAAGATCACGGGACGTCATCTCCCAGGGATTGCCCGCAAACGTCTCGGCGGTCACCTCGCGTATACCCGCCAGGGCGGCCACCGAGGCGGGCAGGATCGGATGGTGCCCCTGGGCCGCGGGACCGAGGTGATCGACCCCTGTTTCGTGATAGCAGGCGATTGCCGACCAGGCGTCGCCCACGTAACGGGTCTGGCTGCCCAGCGTCTCCTCGCCCATCACGTGGCCGATGAACTTCACGCCGTGCGCCTCGCACCAGTCGCGCAGCAGCCGGAAATGGTTTTGAACGATCAACTCCCCGATCCGCCGGTAATGGTCGGCGGGCGCTGGCGGCGCTTCGTCGAGCGACGGACTCCAGGAATACGGCGTGGCGAAACGCACCTCGTCATTGAAGAAGCCGGCAATTGTTCTACCGAAATGCCGCCCGAAGCGCTCGAAGTAGGGCTGATAACAGCGCGCGATGAATTCGCGCGTGCAATCCGGGTTCAGGTAGTCCACGCAGCGGTCGGCGGGCAGATAGGAGCCGTCCACGGGCTTGAGTTCGCCGGTTGCCGTCAGATAATGTTCGCGGTTCCGGGGATCGGCCGTGATCGCGCCATTGGCGGTGCCGCTGGGCCAGTTGTATTCGTCGTAGATCCACACCCGCATCCCATGCGCCGCCGCGTCCTCGATGGCCGCCCCGACCGCCGTGAACCACTCCTCGGAAAGAAACGGCGTTTGCAGGCCGGTCCGTCCGTGCAGGATGAACTCCGTGATCCCCGCTTCGCGCATGAGGGCCAACTGCCGGCGGATTTCCCCAGCCTCCATTTTTCCGTTCCAGAACCAGAAGGGATAAGGCTGCCGATGCGGCGGCGGCTCGTTGAGCGCCAGGCGCAGAACCTCGCGCTTCAGCGCGGGGTCGGCTTGCGCCGGTTCGACGAACCGCCCCTCGGGCGACCAGAGCGCCTCCTTGGAGACGCCGTGATAAACCCGCGCCAGGACCGCGAGGTTCCGGTTGTCGCCCCGGAGGCTGTCAACGGAACGCGCCAGAACCGGCTCCAGCGGCCGCAGCGAATCCGGTCCCGGCGCGGCAAAACCGTAAAGGCCAATCCCATCACGCAGCGCGGTCGCGACGATTTCAACCGGATCCTGCCCGTTCCATTCGGCGAGGCAGGTGATCAGGCGCGTGTGCGGCCCGATCATGCGCGTCGCATCCCCGGTTCCCTTGAGATCGCCGGCCTCGTTCAGCAGCCAGTCGGTTTCCCGCAAGGCCCGGGAATGGGCGATGTGCGGATCGTTCACGTCGCAGCAGGTCAGCCAGACGATGCAGTCCGGATTGGCCCGCTTGGCGGCCCGCCGGATGGTTTCCCAGCACCGATCCACGGCCCGGCGGCCGAATTCCACCGCCTGCGCCGCATCCAGCCGGTCTTCGCCCGGAAACGGTTCCTGCATCAACTGGGCATAGAGTCGCTTTTCGCACTCGAGCCACCGCCCGCCATGGCTGGCGCGCGTCAGCGGCATCCGCAGCCAATCCACCATGAATCCGTCAATCCCGGTCGTCCCCACGGCATCGGCGATGGCGGCTTCCAGATAGGCGCGATACTCGTCCGTGTAGGGGATGTGCGGAGCCGTCGGAGTCCCATAACTGAGATCCGGATGATCCAGTCCCCATTTCGTGTTCGACCCGGCGCAGAAATAGCCCAGCACCCGAATGTTCTCCCGATGTCCGAGCCGGACCATCTCGCGGAGGAAGTCGTGTTTCAGACCGGGCTGTTCCGGGACCACGCCGTTCTTGTACCAGGCATAGCCGTTGCAGGAGACGCAGAAGGTCTGGATGACGTTGACGCCCAGTTGCTGGTACCAGGCGACGTGACGAGCGGGGTCCGCATCCGCCCAGGCGCCCGGAGCGGCAAAGGCGTTGACCGCCCGGTTCTGGCCGTCCGTGGCCCAATTGAAATCGAGGTCGTAGGATCGGATGTTCATGTTCAGTCGCTATTTTGTATAGACCGCCAGCAGATTTGCCGTCATCGTTGAGCATCGAGGGAACCGCTGGGTTGCCGAGTATGCTCAAACGATATGCTTCTGTGTTTATTTGGAAATGTCAGTCTTGATTTCGAAAGGGTTCCATTTTGCTTTATATTCCA
>CAZGBW010000397.1:0-2530 GCA_964523995.1 uncultured Victivallales bacterium
CGGTAAGCTCCAGGTGAAGAGCCTCGATCTGCTGCCGGAGGGATTCCGCCTCGATATCGAAGAGCTCCTGTTCCTTCTGGCGCTGGAGCAGGCAGGCCTCCAAGGCCTCCCGTGCACTGGCCAGTTCTCCGGACGAGGGCGACAGCGAATCGCCGGTCATCCCGCCATCGCCGGTTTCCGTTTCCGCGGGAACGGGCATCTCATCGACCGTTGCATCGGTATCGGTCGCAACAGGATCCGGCTCCGGATCGGCAACAGCGCCGGGAAGCTCAGGCTGCTCCGCACGGACCGACTGCCGCGCGGAACGCGCCTCTCTTCTCGACCGCGCACCCCGTGGCCGTTCATCCTGCTGACGGACGGCACTTCCCGAGACGACAGCCTCGTCCGCGATCGGGGACGAATCCGCATCTCCTGTGCCGGTGGAGTCCGCGGATCCGGCCCCGGATGGGACAACATCCGCCTCGGCCGCATCCGGAACGACAACGCCCGCCTGCACCCTCCTGCGCGCTCCGGTATCTCCTGCCGCATGCGGGGATTCCAGGACGGAGGCCGACGACGGGCCGACGCCAGCGGCATGGGTACCGGACTCGCGCGGCTGTTCCTCCGCGTCCACGTCGGTCGCGACAGGGGCGATGACCTCGGCGAGAGGTTTGTTCTCGCCGGTACGGCGGTTGACCAGGATGGCATCGGCCGGGAGCACATTATGGGCGGAAAGCTCATTCACCGCCTCCAGCGCGAAGGGCCCGTATTCCTTCCCGTCGGCACGGTGGGCGATCCAGTCCATCATGAGCTCCGGCATGGCCTCCACCGGCGTCCACTCCTCCCGGTCGCTGGAGACGGCATTGCCGGCGATGAGCCGGCACTGGGCCGACCAGCGCAGGAGATCCGCGAGACTGACGGGACCATATTCCGAACCGTCGTTTTTCCTAAGAAACCAGTTTTTTTTCTGCGTCATCGCGGGACCTCCGTTGTTTTATCCGCCCGTGGACGGATCAGCCTTCGGTGTATTTGAAATTGTCACGGTTGATGTTGAGCTGGCTGACGCGGTAGTTGAGGATCCGCTGCGTCGTGTTGAGATGGCGGGCGGCGGCGGCGGCGCTCCCGCGGTTCTTCTTCAGGGCGTCGATGATGATTTCCCGCTCGTAGGCGTTGACCATGGCCTTAAGGTCCGCCCCGTCGCCGGGCAGCAGGGTGGTCTGGGTCTGCTCGTCGGTCTGCAGCGACGGCGGCAGGGTGTAGGCATGGATGACATCGTCGTTGCTCGTCAGCACCGCGCGTTCGATGCAGTTTTCCAGCTCACGGACATTGCCGGGCCAGTGATAGGCCATCATCATATTGATGGCGGCAGAGGATATCCGTTTGATCGTCTTGCCGTAGGCCTTGTTGTATTTCTGCACGAAATGGTCCGCCAGCAGGATGATGTCGGAACGTCGTTCACGCAGCAGCGGAAGAATAATGGGGAAGACATTCAGGCGGTAGTAGAGATCCTCGCGGAAGCGGTTCTGCTCGATCGCCTTCTCCAGGTTCACACTGGTGGCGGTGATCACACGGACATTGACCTCCACGGGACGCATGCCGCCAACCCGCTCAAAACAGCGCTCCTGGAGCACCCGCAGCAAGCGCACCTGGACGGCGGGGCTGATATCCCCGATCTCATCCAGGAAAAGGGTACCGCCGTTGGCCAGCTCGAAACGCCCCTGGCGCTGCTGCATCGCCCCGGTGAAGGCCCCCTTCTCATGACCGAAAAGCTCGCTCTCGATCAGGTTCTCCGGCAAGGCCGCGCAATTGACGCAGACGAAGGGATTGTTCTTGCGCGCGCTGCTGAAATGGATCGCGCGGGCCACCAGCTCCTTGCCGGACCCCGAACTGCCGCGGATCAGGACGGTGGCGTTGCTGTCGGCCACCTGGGCGATTTGCTCATAGACCACGCGCATACTGTGGCAATTGCCGATGATGTTCGACGGACGGTAACGGTTGCCAAGCTCCAGTTTCAGTTTGCGGTTCTCGGCAATCAGGCTTTCCTGGGCCGCGATCCCCTCGCGAATGTTGTAAACCGCCTCGGCCAGGAGGTCGGCCAAAAGCTTCAGGAAATTCATATCCTTGCGCAGTTCGGCATCGGGTGCGGGCTGGCGGTCTATACTAAGGGTACCGACAACGCGGTTCTGGTGGATAATCGGTACACAGATAAAGGCCAGGTGCTCATCCTTGCGTGACCGGGTCCGGTCCAGGAAGCCGGGCTCGTGGCGGATGTCCGGAACGATCATCGGACTGCCCTCGGCCGCGACTTTCCCCGTGATGCCCTCCCCCAGGTGGTAGCGCCCGCGGCGCTTGTCCTCGGCGGCGATCCCGCGGGACGCCTCGATCTGGAAAATATCACTGTCCGGATTGCGTAGCGTCAGGGTCCCGCGACTCATCCCCATCTCGGTTTCCAGGATATCGAGAACGCGATCCAGCAGGGACGAGACACCCTTCTCATGCGCCATGGCCTGGGAGACCTGGTAAAGGATGTTCAACTCGACTTCCGCGCGAT
>CAZGBW010000398.1:0-2528 GCA_964523995.1 uncultured Victivallales bacterium
TCCTGCCGGAGGCGGCTGTATTGCTTCCGCAACTGGCGGAGCATCTCGCCCGCGTTCTCGGAGGCGCGGCTCATGGAGGCCTGCCGCTGGGCGTTCTCGGAGGCGGCGCTCTTGTGGACGGCATTGTAGATGCTGCGGCGGATGTATTCCGGCAGCAGGCTGTCCACCAGCGCCTGCGGGGAGGGTTCGATCCGGTACCGGTCGGGGACGGGGGTGCCGGATGCCCGGGCGGCCGCGGCGGCGGGCAGCACCTGGCGGACGACGATCTCCTGGCGCAGGGGCGAGATGAAGTCCCAGTGCATGACATGCACCTCGCCGAACTGCCGGGTGGCAAACGCACGGGTGATCCGTTCCCCCAGGCCCTCTGCCGACCCGGCGAACTCGATGGGGCTGAGCTGTAGGCGCATCGCGCGGTTGTAGGTGACCCTGCCGCGGAAGATGACCTGCACGGTCTGTCCCGCGTGGTCCCCGAGAAAGCCGGTCACGCTTTTCATGAGCAGCGTGTTGAAGGACCCGCACAGGCCGCGGTCGGAGCCGAAAACGAGAAGGGCAACCGGTAGACCGGCGGGCGCGGCTTTCATCAGCGGGTGCGGCTGCGCATTCGCGGGCAGCGCACGCCGGGCCATCTCCAGCAGGTCGCAGAGCAGGCGGAAATAGTGGTTCGCGTTGGCCAGGCGGCGCTGATCCTGCGCCAGTTTGGCGGCGGCCACTCTCTGCAGGGTGCTGGTGACCTTCTTGATCTGCGCCGTGCTTCCGATCCGGCGCTTGATATCTGATAGGGCGGATGCCATGTGGGTTTCCCTGAACTGTTTTTACAGGCCAGCGTTCATGAACGCGGATCGCGGGGGGTACTGGTCTGGACGGCGGTATTCATCAGGCGGGTCTCGTGATGCTCGATCGGGGGCACGAGTCGCTTGCGGTCAAAGAGGACGGCGGCTTCCGAGGGGACAAAGGCGGTCTTGAAGGCCGTCAACGAGGATTGGATGCTGGCTTCGGTCTCGCCGGTCAGGTTCCCGGTGGCGGCAATGGCGTTGCCGATGCTGGCGTCGCTGCCGTCGAGCAGGCGGAACCACTCCATCTGGAAACGCTCGATATCGGCCAGGGCGATATCGTCGAGCCAGCCGTTCACGGCTGCCCACAGGATGCAGACCTGCTTGTGGGCCGGGAGCGGCGCATGCTGGGGCTGCTTGAGGATCTCGGCCAGCCGCTCGCCCCGGTGGAGCTGGTTGAGCGTGGCCTTGTCCAGATCGGTCGTCAACTGGGCAAAGGAGGCGACCTCGCGGTACTGCGCCAGGTCCATGCGCAGCTTGATGGCCACCTTCTTCATGGCCGGAATCTGCGCCTTCCCCCCGACGCGCGAGACGCTGAGCCCGACGTTGACGGCGGGCCGGAACCCCTGGTGGAAGAGGGCCGGTTCGAGGTAGATCTGGCCATCGGTAATGGAAACGAGGTTGGTGGGGATGTAGGCGGAATAATCGCCTTCCTTGGTCTCGACCACCGGCAGGGCGGTCAGGGATCCGCCGCCGCCGTGCGGGGCCAGCTTGGCGGCGCGTTCGAGCAGGCGGCTGTGGAGGTAGAAGATGTCGCCGGGAAAGGCCTCGCGGCCGGGAGGGCGGCGCAGCAGCAGCGAGATCTCGCGGTAGGCGACCGCGTGCTTGGTCAGATCGTCATAGACGATGAGCGCATCCTCGCCCCGATCCCGGAAGAATTCGGCCATGCAGCAGCCCGCGAAGGGGGCGATGTACTGCAGCGGGGCGGAATCGCCCGCGGAGGCGGCCACGACGATCGTGTTGCGCATGGCCCCCGCCTCCTGCAGGGTGGTGACGACGTTGACGATCGTGGACATCTTCTGGCCGATGGCGACATAGACGCATTTGACGCCGGTGCCAGCCTGGTTGATGATGGTGTCCACCGCCAGGGTGGTTTTCCCGGTCTGGCGGTCGCCGACAATCAGTTCGCGCTGGCCCCGGCCGATGGCGGTCATGGCATCCACGGACTTCAGCCCGGTCTGCAGCGGCTTGCAGACCGACTCGCGGTCGGCAATGCCCGGCGCGTCGGTCTCCAGCATGCGTGTCTCGGTGGTCCGGACCGGTCCGCCGCCGTCGATCGGATGGCCTAGGGGGGTGACCACGCGCCCGAGCAGGGCGTCGCCGACGGGAGCCTGCAGCACCTTGCCGGTGCGCCGGACCAGATCGCCCTCCTGGATGTTCGCGTAATCGCCAAGGATGATGACGCCGATATGGTGACGTTCGAGATTCATGGCGAGCCCGAACACGTCGTTCGGGAAGCGCACCATTTCCTCGGCCATGACATTGGGCAGCCCGTCCACATGGGCGATCCCGTCGCCGACATCAATCACATGCCCGATTTCCTCGGTGGTGATCGCCGGCATAAATGCCCTGGCGCTGGCTTCCAGGATGGCGGTAATACCAGCGGTGTCTAGTTTGATTTCAGGCATGGGTGGAAGCGTAAACCCTGGCGCGGGGTTAATCAATCAGGAAAGGATAGTGCCAATGAAGCTCTTGGAA
>CAZGBW010000399.1:0-2525 GCA_964523995.1 uncultured Victivallales bacterium
CATGCTGTTTGTAAGAAAGTTGCGACGTTGGGGATGCTATTCCGGCTGGTCTCAGAGGGTGTGTGCCCGCGCCTCCTGAAAAGCAATGCCCCATAAAGTTCAGCGCCCAGGTTGACTATTTCGACCGCCTTTGCCGTGTGGTGCGGGGGCTGCGCCGGATGACGGTCGGGGCGATCGGGGCCAGGACCTCGGCCTTCAAGACGGTCCGGATTGATGAGGGTGCCCTTCAGGCGAACGGCATCACGATGGAAACGATGGATCTGTCCGATGTCTTTGCCCGGATGCGCAATCTCAAGGATTCGGATACGGATCTCAAGGCCAAGTCGCAGATGCTCCAGGGTTACACCTGCTGGAAAGGCGTTCCGGGGAAGGCCTTGAGCGAGATCAGCCGGCTGGGCGTGATTTTGGATCGGATCGTGGACGAGTTGAGTCTGGATTGCCTGGCCCTTCGCTGCTGGGTCGAACTCCAGCAGCAGCTCTGGATTTCCCCCTGCGTGCTGTTGAGCGAGATGAACGACCGCGGCATCGCCGCCGCCTGCGAGGTGGATGTGGGCAATGCGATTACCATGCACGCCCTGCGGGTCGCCTCGGGACGGCCAGCCACCTGTCTGGATTGGAACAACAACTACGGGGATGAGGAGAACAAGTGCATCCTCTTCCATTGCGGTCCCGTACCCCAGAGCATGATGACCGGGCCGGGGCAGATCACCGATCACGCCATTCTGGCGAATGCGGTGGGCGAGGGGTGTGGGTTCGGCTGCAATGTGGGACGTATCGCGCCGCAACCGGTGACGTTTGGCAGTCTTCTGACCAGCGAGGGAAAACTGGAGTTCTACCTTGGCGAAGGTGCGTTTACCGAGGACCCGATCCCCGCTGACTTCTTCGGGTGCGCCGGGGTGGTGTCCATACCGGGGTTGCAGACGGTGCTTCAGACCATTGGCTATCTGGGCCATCGGCACCATGTCAGCCTGACGACGGGGCATTACGCCGCGCCGGTGCTTGAAGCCTTCCAGAAATACCTCGGCTACAATGTCGTTCGCGTATGAGCCTCCTGGGCGTTGACGTCGGGACCAGCGGATGCAAGGCGGCGGTGTTCGATGCCGACGGCGCCTGCCGTGCCCTTGCCTATCGCGAGTATTCGCCACTCAGTCCCCGTCCCGGCTGGTTCGAGCTGGACAGTCGGGCGGTGACGGAGCTTGTCTTCGAGACCATCGCGGAGGCAGTGTCGCGCGCGGCGGGGGATCCGGTCACGGCAGTGAGCGTCAGTTCGCTGGGCGAGGCGATGACGCCGGTGGATGCCGATCGCCGGATCCTGGGCAATAGCATTCTCATGACCGATCAGCGGGGAGGGGATCTGCTCGAATCGGTCCTGGCCGGGATGGACCGGGAAACCTTCTACCGGATCAACCGCAATTTCCCTGGCCCGAGTTATTCGCTTCCGAAGTTATTGTGGTTGCAGCGTCATCAGCCGGAACTGTATGCCCGGACGGACCGGTTCCTGCCATGGGCGGACTGGATCACCTATGCGCTGGGAGGCGAGGCGGTGACCAGTTATTCACTGGCCAGCCGCACGCTGCTGTTCGACGTCCAGGATGGAACCTGGTCGCCGGAATTGTTGCGTTTAAGTGGCATTGATCCCAGCAAACTGGCGCCGCCGCGTCCGTCGGGAACCGTGACGGGAGAGGTGTCCGCGGCGATGGCGAAACGCCTGGGCTTGCCGCGGGGCGTGCAGATCGTCGTGGGTGGTCATGACCAATGCTGCAATGCCCTCGGGGCGGGGATCGGTTCGGCGGGCCGGGCGGTGTGCGGGATCGGTTCGTTCGAATGCCTGACGCCGGTCTATGACCGGATTCCGCCTGCCGAGCCGATGTTGAGGCACGGGTTGAACGTGGAACATCACATCCTGCCCGGTCTATATGTATCGTTCATCTTCAACCAGGGCGGCTTGCTGGTCAAATGGTTCCGGAACACCTTTGCCGCGGAGGCGGACCCCGAAGGGTTATATGCCCGGCTGGATAACGAGATGCCGGAGGGCCCGACCCGCCTGATGGTCTTGCCCTATTTCGAGGTTACCGGTCCCCCGGAGTATGTCGGCGATGCTTCCGGCGTCATCGCCGGGTTGAAGATGGGGACGACGCGGGGCGAGATCCTGAAGGCCATCCTGGAGGGGGAGACCTTCTATTTCGCGGCGGGAATGGAAGCGCTTCGGGAACTGGGCATCAACACGACCGAATTCGTGGCGACGGGGGGGGAGCCCGTTCCGACCGGTGGCTGCAGATCAAGGCTGATATCTTCGGGATCCCGTTTGTGCGGCCGCGATTCACGGAAGGGTCGCTGCTGGGGGCGGCGCTTCTGGCGGGCATTTCCACCGGTGTGTTCCGCAGTGTGGAGGAGGGTGTCCAGCGGTTTGTGGTACGCGAGCGGGTTTTCGAGCCCGATTCGGGGCGTCACGAGCTCTACCGGGAGCGGGCCGCGAAATACCGCCACCTGTTTCCTCTCCTGCGCGAGTATTTGAAGACCCTGTA
>CAZGBW010000400.1:0-2502 GCA_964523995.1 uncultured Victivallales bacterium
CCTGGGCCTTGGTGATCTGCGCCTCTTCCGCAATCGCCGCAATGATCTGTGACTTCGTCTTCGGGGTTGCTGCCTTCGCCATGTTACTCTCCTGTTGTTGGTTGTTGAAAACGCCCTGAAACTGGCCAAATACTAGCAGCACCAAACGAAAACGCAACAGATTTTATGCGGTTCCCAAAAATATTGATCACTTCGCTTCCGGTCCACTCCGGATGTAACCACGGTTGTTTTCCCCTCTGTCGTGTGATAGATTTTCTGACAAGGGGAGTCCGGGAGGGGGCAATCCGTGGTGGCGCAGCACCCGGCGGCAATCCGGAGGCGCCCCCCCTCTTGAGGGGCAGTCATAACAACGTTGGCGAGGATGGAATGATACAGAGTTCAATCGTGGCGATCGCGCTGCTCAGCACGCTCACCCGGACAGCAAGCGCTGCGGAAGGGGCATGGACCGAATTGAGCGTTTTTGAGGGGCGGAATGCCAGGGCCGAATGGCGTGCGCCAGACGGCAGCGTCATCAGGGCGCAGCCGCGGATCCATGACGATAAGGCAGGCCTGCGCATGGAGGTCCCTCTGTCGCGTACCGCTGAGCGCTTCTATCGCGACACCACCCTGAATCTCGATCTCACCGACTTTACCGAGTTCTCCCTCTCGATCCGGATCACCCACCCGGACGCGGTATCGCGATGTTCACTCTATTTCAAAAGTGGCGACGGATGGTATGGAGGATGGTTTACGGCCGGCAGCACGCAGTGGCAGGACGTCACGCTCGCGCGCAGCGCATTCTCAGCCGAGGGAACTCCCGCCGGATGGAACCAGATCGAGGGAATTCGCATCGCGTTCTGGAAGGCAAAGGATCTGGATACCCACGTGGACGTTGCGTCCCTGCGCGGACGCTCCAGTCCTATTTTCATCCTGAGCAACAGCAGTACCCTCAAAAGCACACCGAATGAGAAACCGATTATCGAGCGGGCTGTAGAACGGCTTCAGCTCTGGTTTGAGGGTTACGGGCTGCATGCTGCCGTCGTGGATGATGAACGCCTTGCACAGGACGGTCCGCCACCGGGCTGCCGGCTGATGATCCTGCCTTATAATCCGAATGTGCCACCCGAAACGCTGCGTGCGCTGCAGGCGTTCACGGGCTCCGGAGGCAAGTTGATCGTCTTCTACGCACTTCCAGACGAAATCGCCCCGCTGCTCGGGCTTGCCGGCAAGCAGTGGTTGAAGGCCGAACCCCCGGATGCATTGGCCGTCATTCGCCTCGGGACCCGCACCCTCAGCGGGCTGCCGCCATCCATCCGCCAGGATTCCTGGAATGCAAATATCCCGGAACCGAAATCGGCAAGGATTCTCGGCACCTGGGTCAACGGATCGGGTACGGATTCCGGACTGCCGGCAATCACGCTGGGGGGAAGTGGTGTCTTTGTCGGCCATGTCCTGACGAATGTGGATAGGGAGCGGAAAATGCAGATGCTGCTGGCTATCTCGGCGGCGCTCGTGCCGGACCTGGTCCCCTTGTTCACCGGGCACCTGCGCGACCAGTCCGGTCGCCTGTTCGGATTGGCAGACTGGCCGCAGACCCGAGCCTTCATCGCGCAGACGGCGGAAAAACACGGAAAGCAAAAGGAGGCGGTGCGCAATCTCCAGTCGATTGACAAGCAAATCGCCGGTAATATCCATAACAATGGGGAGATGACTTTCGGCGACACATGCAGCAACGCCGATGCGATCCAGAGCAAAGTCCGCCAGGCGTATTTCGAGGCCGTGGGCTCCGTACCGGGCGCGAAGGAGCTTCGTGGTGTCTGGTGCCATAATGCAGCAGGAGTGCTGGGCCAGCCGTGGGACACAACGATCCGCAATCTCAAGCTTGCCGGATTCAACACGCTCTTTGCCAATCACCAGTGGGCTGGTTCCGCCTACTACCCGTCAGAGGTACTGCCGGTCTCACCATTGGTCAATGCGCAGGGGGACCTGCTGCAGCAATGCCTTGACGCCTGCCACCGCGAGGGCATCGCTTTCCACCTCTGGTCGGTGCTCTGGGTGCTCGACAACGCCCCGGCCGATGTCGTCGCCGCCATGGATAAGGCCGGACGCCTGATGAAGGACCGTAACGGGAAAACCGTCAAATGGCTCTGTCCCGCGAATCCGCTGAATATGGATTTGGCCGTGAAGGCTGCCGTCGAGGCCGTTCGCAAGTATGATGTGGATGGCTTTCACCTCGACTATATCCGCTATCCCGACGACGACTCCTGCTACTGCACCCATTGCGCTTCCCGTTTCCGCAAGGAAACCGGAAAGGCGGCCGCGAGCTGGCCACGCGATGCGATCAGCGGTCCGGATCACGAGGCGTTCCTGGCTTGGAGACGCGACCAGATATCCGCCACGGTCTCGCGCATCAGCCGGGATGTCAAGGCGGTCCGGCCCGCGGTGCAGGTTTCGGCCGCCGTGTGGGGGGGATGGCCCGGCGTGCGCGATTCCATCGGACAGGACTGGGTGTCGTGGTGTCGC
>CAZGBW010000401.1:0-2492 GCA_964523995.1 uncultured Victivallales bacterium
AGTGCCGGATCAATCACCGTTGAAAGCTCCAGGTTGTCGTATCCGGTCACGGCCACGTCCTCCGGCACCCGGATCCGGTGCCGCTTCAGCGCCTGGATCAGCCGCACGGCCCAGATGTCGTTCGATGATATCACGGCATCCGCCCGTCCCCGCCCCGCCAGCGTGTCCGCCACGGATTCCGCCAGTTCCTCGGTCGCCTCCTCCTCCGGTCCCGGCGCGGCTGTCCACATCAGCGCCTCCTCCACGGCCAGCCCGTGCGCCTCCAGTGTCCGGCAGTATGCCTCGCGCCGTACCAGGATCAGCCGGTCATTCAGGTTCGAGAGCTCGATGCCGATCCGCCGGCGCCCTGTCTTGAGCAGGTGCGTCACCAGGGATTCCACCGCCATGGATGTATCCACCCGCACACAATAACCATCCGGCTGCAGCGGCATGCCGTGATAGACGATATCGTGCCGCCGCCCCGTCACCGGGAACAGGCGCATGTTGCGCTCCACCGTGAGGTCGAAAAGGCAGAAGATGGCATCCACCCCGCGGCTGTCGAAATCCGCGAGATAGTCGCCCAGCACGGAAACCCGGTTATGCACCTGGCCGATCAGCAGCCGGTAGCCGCGCTGCGAGGCCTCCCGTTCGATCGCGGCGAGCCGGTCGTTCATGACCGGTGCGTTCACCGTGTCCATCAGCACCCCGAAGGTCTGCGTCGGGGCTCCGGCCAGCCGCTGTGCCGCCCGGTTCGGGCGGTAGCGGAGCGCGGCCGCCGCATCGGTAACCCGCTGATAGGTGCCTTCGCTGATGCGCACATGATCGCCGCCCGTCCCCAGCAGCACCTTGGCTGCCGTCGTTCGCGAGACCGCTGCCGTGCGTGCCACATCCGCCAGCGTTGCATTCTTTCCCCGCATCTCTCTCTCTCTCTCCGTCATTCTCTGGCGTTGTCGATAAAACACTTGGGCATTATCCGCACAACGCGATAAAGGTCAAGTCCCGGCTGGGCATGCTTGCAGTTCTCATTATGGGGGCTGAGAGGTCGGTTGACGATCGCGGGCGACGAGAACGGATAACGAGTGGGAAATCTCCAAATCGTCAACCGCTATCGTCGCCCGTTCTCGTGTACCGATGCCCATAGGCCTTGGAAATTTATACGTTCGCCCTGTCCGTTTCGCCTCTTGCGTTGGCGGGGCGGTTGCGGTAAAACAGTGCGCGTGGAAATCAGTGCAGGCAGTGGAAGGAGTATGTGATGCTGGATATTAAGCGGATACGGGAGCGGCCAGAGGAAGTCCGCCAGGGCCTGGCGGCACGGGGGGCGGATGTGGCCGTGGTGGAGGTGATCCTGGCGCTCGACAGTCGGCGGCGCGAGCTGTTGACCGGGACCGAGACCCGGAAAAGCGAGCGCAACCGGATCTCGAAGACGATTGGCGAGCTTCGCAAACGCGGCGAGGACACGGCGGCCATGCAGGCGCAGGTCCGCGCTCTCGGCGATGAGATCACGACGATGGACGAGGCGGTGAGCGCGGCGGAGATCGAGCTTGAAGGACTGATGCTGAGGGTCCCGAACATTCCCTGCCCGCATATCCCGGTCGGTCCCGATGCATCGGCCAACCGCGTCGTCCGCAGCTGGGGCGAGCCGCGCCGCTTTGATTTCACGCCGAAATCGCACATCGAGCTCGGCGAGAGTCTTGGCATTCTCGATTTCGCGAGGGCAACGCGGATGACCGGTGCGGGCTTCCCGCTGCTGGTCGGTGCCGGCTCGCGGTTGCAGCGGGCGCTGATCCAGTACATGCTCGACCTGCACATTACCGAGCACGGCTATACCGAGATCTGGCCGCCAGCGCTCTGCAACACCAAGAGCATGACCGGGACCGGGCAGCTCCCGAAAATGGGCGAGGACATGTATCACCTGGTCGAGGATGACCTGTGGATGATCCCGACGGCGGAGGTGCCGGTGACCAATTTCTTCCGCGAGGAGATCATTGACCGCCCGCTGCCGGTCTGCCTGACGGCCTACACCCCCTGCTTCCGGCGCGAGGCCGGGGCGGCAGGCAAGGGGACGCGCGGGATGATCCGCGTGCACCAGTTCGACAAGGTGGAGATGGTCAAGTTCGCGGAGCCCTCCACCTCGTATGCCGAGCTGGAGACGCTGACGGCGAACGCGGAGGATGTGCTGCAGCGCCTGGGGCTGCCCTACCGGGTGCTGGAGCTGTGCAGCGGGGATATCAGCTTCGCGGCGGCCAAATGCTACGACCTGGAGCTGTGGGCTCCCGGCCAGAACGGCTGGCTGGAGGTCTCCTCCTGCACCAATTTCGAGGACTTCCAGGCCCGGCGGGCCGGTATCCGCTATCGCGATGCGGAAGGGAAGGTGCAGTTCGTGCATACGCTCAATGGCTCGGGGGTGGCGTTGCCGCGCCTGGTGGTCGCCATCCTTGAGAATGGCCAGCAGGCGGATGGTTCGGTGGTGCTGCCGCCGGCGATTTCGCCCTATATGGGCGGCATGCAGAGGA
>CAZGBW010000402.1:0-2490 GCA_964523995.1 uncultured Victivallales bacterium
TCAGCGGGACCCCCACCCGGATCCGGGAATCGAGCGCCATGGCCATCAACGTGGCATGCCCGCCAAGCGAGCCGCCTGTCATGCCGATGCGGTCGGTGGCAAGACCCAGCTTGGAGGGTAGCATGTCCATGAGGGTCACGACATCCATGGCCGTGCCGAGAAACACGCCATAAATATCAGTGGCATGCACGGGGCTCCAGCCGCCATTCACGTGCTTGTCAACGAGGCGGCGGCCATGATTCCGCTGCTCCAGGGCAATGGCGACGAACCCCATCCCCGCCAGGTCGCGGCAGTAATCATGACAGTGGCTGACCGTGCCGCCGCGGCCATGGGTCACGAAAACCACCGGAGCGTCTGCCGGCAGGACGGCCATGCCGAACACATCAATCGCCAGCCCGGCCACACAGGCCCGTGTAAAATCATCCTGATTCCGTTTCATGCCCGACTCCTCCCTGCATTCCGCCCATGGCAAGTTGAGGTGCAATTCTAGCGCCTGCAGACATAAATACCACACATTATTCGCGAGCCCCGACTAATGGGTTGCCCGGGATATGCCGGGTCGTGTATGGTAGAGCCTGACATGCTGGCCTAGGAATGAAATCAGCCTCTGCGCCACCGGCGTCCCTGCGCGAACTTCATTTAAACAAGTCGTCATATATTTAGTTTATGTGTGCTTTTTGGCTTTCATGTCGTCACTCATTACGATAAGTTACGCGCATGAAGATCGAGAATTTGCAGACGGATGAGGCGGTTCTGGGGGAGCTTGGGATAAGGCTGGCGCAGCGCCGACTTGAACTGGGGCTTTCGCAGGCTGCACTGGCGGAGCAGGCGGGGGTGTCGAAGCGGACGGTGGAACGGATCGAGTCGGGGGCAACAGCCCAGACGGCGACTCTGGTTCGCATTCTGCGGGTACTGGACCTGCTGGAGCGGTTGGAGGCATTGATTCCCGGGACGGGGCACCGTCCGATGGATCTGCTCAAGCTGAAAGGCAAGGTGCGCAAGCGTGCGCCCCGCAAAAAGGCAAAGCCGACGACTAAGCCGTGGCAGTGGGGGGATGACACATGAACACGCTGGCGGAAGTCCGGCTCTGGGAGCGAACCATTGGCGCGGTGGCGCTGGATGAGGGTGCTGACACAGCGGCCTTCCAGTATGCTCCAGACTTCGTGCAAAGCGGTATTGAGGTATCGCCTCTGTTGATGCCGCTTTCAGACCGCGTTTATGCGTTTCCGGAGCTTCAGCATCAGACGTTCCACGGGCTGCCGGGGCTGCTGGCCGATTCGCTGCCGGATCGTTTCGGCAGTGCACTGATTGATGCCTGGCTGGCGCGACAGGGCCGCGCGCCGGAGACGTTCAATGCTGTGGAGCGTCTTTGCTATACCGGTTCACGAGGAATGGGCGCATTGGAATATGTTCCCGCAACCGGCCCGCAGGCTCGCGGCCCTTCTTCCCTTGGTGTCGACCACCTTGTGGAACTGGCATCGGAGGTGTTGTCACGCCGTAATGACCTTCAAGGCTGGCTGCATGCGCAAGGGCGCGATGCGGCGTTGCGTGATATTCTGCGCGTTGGCACCTCGGCCGGTGGAGCACGGGCCAAGGCGGTCATTGCCTGGAATCCGCAGACCAACGAGGTGCGCTCGGGACAGGTGAAGGCGGATCGCGGTTTTGAATACTGGCTGATGAAGTTCGACGGCGTGAGCGGCAACAGGGATAAGGAACTGGAAGATCCGAGGGGATTTGGGGCGATTGAGTACGCCTATTCCCGGATGGCTGTGGATGCCGGAATCTCGATGGCCGCTTGTCGACTTTTCGAGGAGAACGGTCGCCGACATTTCATGACCCGGCGTTTTGATCGGCTGGGAGGTGGCGGGAAGCTGCATATGCAGTCGTTGTGCGGGTTGGCCCATTACGATTTCAACCTGGCGGGTGGCTACAGCTACGAGCAGGCGATGCAGGTGATTCGGCGGCTGGGATTGCCGATGGGCGCGGTGGAGGAGCAGTTCCGCCGGATGGTGTTCAACATTGTCGGGCGCAACCAGGATGACCATGTGAAAAACATTGCTTTCCTGATGGACAAATCCGGGGAATGGTCTCTCTCTCCCGCCTTCGATGTGACGTACAGTTACCAGCCGTCGGGCGAGTGGACCTCGTCCCACCAGATGACGCTGAACGGTAAACGCGATGGTTTTGCGGCAAGTGATTTCCATGCGTGCGCCAAAGCGGCCTGCATGAAACGCGGCCGGGCTGAAGTCATACTCGCCGAGGTCCGCGCCGTGGTCCGGCGCTGGCGCGATTATGCGGAGGAGGCACGTGTCCCGCCGGAACACCGCGACCGGATCCAGGAATCTCTGCGGCTTGAACCGTTTGCCTGATTCAACGTCCTTCACTACCGGCAGGCTCGGCCTATCTCATTTTTTCACTTGGTGTGCATTACATGATTGTGCGATACTGCGCGCGTGGTGCCATTTCCGGAAAGGGGTGCGGGGTATGCGC
>CAZGBW010000403.1:0-2481 GCA_964523995.1 uncultured Victivallales bacterium
GGGTGATGCTGCATGACCGATTCGTACGCGCGGACCGCATCCTCCCGCTCCCCGGTATTCTCGTAAACCATGCCAAGCGTCAGGCGGATACCGGGCGTCCTGAGCCCGTTCGGTGCGTTGATAATCATTTTCTCCAGCAAGGGAATCGCCCGTTCCGGCGATTCGAATCCCGGGAAAAAGAGGAAGCCGCCCCAGCGCTTCCCCATGATGTGATTAGCAATACGTTGCTGATAGTCAAGCGCCGTATTGAAATCGAAAAGGCCAGGGAAGAACTGCACCATGTACTGGAACTCCTTGAAGGACTTCTCGTAGCGCCGACTTTCGAACAACAGGCGCGCATACGCGAACTGCGCCACTGGCGCTTGCTCCGAATGGTGCCAGCGATGGACAAGCGCATCATACTGGTTCCCGGCCCGGCGGAGCCGTCCGTCGGCCTCCAGCTCCTTCGCATACTCCAGTTGCAGGGCGGGCGATTTCTTCGCCGGTCGCCGGAAGACACTCCCGGTCTTCTTGGTCAGCTTCTCCGGAGCGTCCGCCGGGGTTTCGAATTCATCGGCCTGAGGCCGATACGACTGCTGCGCAACGGTGGATGACGCGACCGTCAGTGACACCAGCAAAACAAACATGGCCTTCAGAAAGGGATTGATCATGGGCAGTACGTTATCCACCCGGCAACAAAAGGGCAAGCCGAAACGAGGACCACAACGCGGGACTGCGCAATACGCTTACCAAACGAGGCTTTGTGATCGTACCGTTTCCGGACAAAGAAGCCCGCTCCGCTTCGAATTTCCTGAACCCCTGAACCCTGTGACCTGAGTCGTTAAGAAAATGGGCATGGGCGGTTTCCACATGCATCCGCGCAACGGGCTGGATACCGAATACACGGGACCCGATTATATGCTGGCCGTGCAACGGTGCGTGGAAAATCGGAGAAAAGCGCAATTCTGTCTCTCAAAACAGTTGACATCGGGTCGATTTTTATACACCCTTCAAGTTCAACGGTAAATCCAAATGCTACGCCGCCTGCTCAGGCGGCGGTTCGGGAGGCCACATGGGTAAAGTTTTGCGTGTTTTTGTCGTGTTTATTTTATTGCTTGCGATCGCCGCCCTGACGCTGGGAAGCATGCTTTTCGCGAAACGTGAACTCCTCAAGGGGCGCACCGGTAAACTGGAGCAGGGACTTCTCCGCGTGGCCAGGACCTTGGAAGCCGCTTCGCCCGCAGCACTCCAGAGTCCCGACGTGTTCCCCGAGCGCGATGTGTCGTCCGTCACCGCGGAAGTCCTTGAAAGCCCGACTCTCGGACAGTTCTGGTCCAACTACCGGCAGGAGCTCGAGCAGCTTGACAATCCCCTTCTGGACATGAATCCGAAGCGCCGCGATCTGATGAGCTACTACAAGATCAATCCCGTCACCTCGAAGCCGGAACCGGATCCTGTCACCGGGGGAAAGATCATGGATGGGCCCGGAACCATGCAGGGCGTCATCAATGAGATCATCGAGCGCTCCGGTGAGCAGTACAACCTGCTGACCGCCACCCGTCAGCAGCTCAAGCTCACGCGCACCGAACTGGTCGAGGCCATCAAGGACCTTAACCAGCAGAAGAAGACGCTGCGCGAACGGCTGGTTCATATTGTCGCCCTCAACGGTGAAATCACCAAACTGAACAGCACCATCGCGGATCTCCGCCGCGAACTCGTCCAGGCGAATGAGCGCATCAATGAACAGCAGCTCCGGATCACGGACCTGGAGCAGGAAAAGCTTCTGCTCGAAGAAGAGAAGGACACTCTCAAAATCAAGGTCGAAGAGCTGGCCGCTGCGATCAAGAAGATTCAGCAAAGCGGGGCCCTTGTTAGCGGACAACGGACAGACGGCAGCGGGACGCTCACGGGCAGGCTGGCGGCGGGTGGCGATACGGAAGGGGGATCCGCCACCATTGCGGTGGGGGCCAAGGGACGGGTCGTTTCCGTGGACCAGAGGCACCAGTTTGTCGTGATGGAAATGGACGCTGGCTTTATCACCGAGCTTCTCGCCGCATCGGTGGACGGAAAGTTCCCGACGGTGGACCTGCTCGTGCAACGGGGTGAGGAACAGCCCAAGTTTATCACCAAGGTTCGCTTGACACAGCTGAAACAGGATATGAACCTGGCCATCGGCGACATTCTAACGGATTGGCAGCAGGGACCGATTGAATTCGGTGATGTTGTCTACTACCAGTAGGCCCGGCTCGGAAACGGAGGATATCAACCCGTGAAAAAATCACTCCTGCGTTTCCTGCTGTTCCTGCTGATGGCCGCCGGTGTCACCGCCGGTTGTGCAACCTCGCGTGATTCCGATCTTCCATGGAACACCCCGGCAACCTGGGAAGGAAGCCCTTCCATTCCCGGTTTCTCGGAATAAGCGCTGGCGGTTTTCAAACCAATTTCAAATCAGCGCTTCGGCGATCTGCACCGCGTTTTGCGCGGCACCCTTGCGGATGTTGT
>CAZGBW010000404.1:0-2479 GCA_964523995.1 uncultured Victivallales bacterium
CGGAACCGTTCAGAACCCATCCACGACGACATCAAACTACAACCGCACCGGGCCGCACGCAATCTGATTCTGCTGATGGCAGGCTGCACCCTGTCGTCGTTCTGGATCGCGCCAGCCCGCGGCAAGGGGAATCCCTAGAGCGACGCCGAGGTCCGCGCGTATTCCCGCACCGCCGTCTCCAGGGGGGTGAAACCGGACGTGAAGCCGGACGCGCGCAGCTTGCGGATATCGGCCAGCGTGTGGTACTGGTACTTGTCGCGGATGGACTCGGGCATGGGAATGAAATCAATCGCGGGTTCCCGGTCCATGGCCTTGAAGACGGCATGCGCCAGATCCAGCCAAGTGTGCGTCCGACCGGTCCCGCAGTTGAAAATGCCCGACACCTGCGGATGATCAAGGAAGAAGAGCGTCACGGCAACGGCATCCCTGACATAGACGAAATCCCGCTCCTGCCGCCCGTCCCCGTATTCCGGGCGATGCGATTTGAAGAGTTCCAGCCGCCCGGTCTCCCCGATCTGACGGAACGCCTTGTTGACGACCGAACGCATATCGCCCTTGTGGTCCTCGCCGGGGCCGAAAACATTGAAATACTTGATCCCGACAATCTTATCCAGCAGTCCCTGCTCCAGTGCCCAGCCATCGAACTTCTGCTTGGAAAGCCCGTAGAGGTTCAGTGGTTTCAGGTCGGCGATCCGCCGTTCGTCGTCGCTATAGCCGAGGCTGCCGTCGCCATAGGTGGCGGCGCTGGATGCGTAAATGAAACGTGCACCGCAGCGCAGCGACCACTCGCAAAGCTCCCGTGTATACGCCAGGTTGTTGTCGTCCAGATAGGCCTCGTTCGTCTCGGTGGTGGAACTGCAGGCCCCAAGGTGGAAGACAGCGCCGGCGGGCGGCTGCCGCCCGGAGGTGAAACGCTGGCGGAAGTCGGTCTTGTCGAGATAGTCTGTAAACTGCAGCTTCCGCAGGTTCCGCTCCTTGGCCGGGTGATTCAGGTGATCCACCGCGACAAGGTTGTGATAGCCACGCGCATTGAGGGCCGCGGCCAGGTTGCTGCCGATCAGCCCGGCGGCACCGGTGACGATAATGGGGTTTGAAGAGTCCATGGTGTCTCGCGCCGGGTTACCCGCTTTTCGCGGAACTCCCTCCGGCAATCCTTTCAATGATACCCGTCGTGGAGCGGCCGGCCACGAAGTCCGCCAGCACGACCCGGCCGCCGTTGGCCTCGACAATCTCGCGGCCGCTGACATAGTGAGCCCAGTCGGAGCCCTTGACGAGAACATCCGGTATGATTTCCGCGATCAGCGCCTTGGGCTCATCCTCCTCGAAAATGACCACGTAATCCACGGACTCCAGGGCGGCCAGCACGAACGCCCGGTCCTGCTGCGAGTTGACGGGGCGGGTCGGCCCCTTGGCCCGGCGGACCGAGGCGTCGGCATTCACCCCGACGACGAGCGCATCGCCCTGCTGGCGGGCAAAGGCCAGGTAGGTGACATGGCCGGTGTGCAGGATGTCAAAACAGCCATTGGTGAAGACAAGGGTACGCCCCTCCGCTTTCAGGCGGGCCCGTTCGGCACGCATTTCCCCGCCAGTCCGTATTTTCGATCCAGGATCGCGCATGTCTCCCCCCGTGATGCCACTGACACTACAAAAGAGAAGGCCTGCTTGTAAAGAGTAACCACGGGATCCCTCGGAATTGAGTTGCAGCGGGCACTGCTTTGGCGTTTAACTGGGGGGCATGAAACTGCTTGTCACGGCGGGGCCGACCCGCGAATTCCTGGACCCGGTGCGATTCCTGAGCAACCGCTCGACGGGGAAGATGGGCTATGCCATCGCGGCGGCCGGGGCCGCCCGCGGGCATGCCGTTCATCTGATCTCCGGACCGGTTGCGCAGGAGGCACCCGCCGGGGTGCTGGTGACGCGTGTCATCAGCGCGGCGGATATGCTGGAAGCCGTGCTGGCGGCATTGGCGGATTGCGATGCCCTGGTCATGTGCGCCGCGGTGGCGGACTGGCGCCCGAAGCGGCGTTCCGCGCAAAAGCTCAAGAAGGATGTCATGGATGGCGTGCTGGAGTTGGAGCGCACGGCGGACATCCTGCAAGCCGTGCGCGGACTTCGGCGCCAGGATCAGGTCATCGTCGGCTTTGCCGCGGAAACGGAGAATGTGAACGCCTCGGCGGCGGGTAAACTCCGGCGCAAGGGACTTGACCTGGTGGTGGCCAATGACGTCAGCCGTACCGATGCCGGGTTCGAGACCGACACGAATGCCGTCAGCCTGGTGACCGGCAGCGGCGTCGTGACGCTGCCGCTGATGAGCAAGCTCGAGGTGGCCGGGCACATTCTCGACTGGGTGGAATCGGCGAGCCACCCCACCCGGGGTGCCGGGCGAAAACGAGTTGGTAACTGGAGTCGATGAAGCGGGTCGGGTAAGGGTATCCGAGAAAGCGTGGCGGTTAAGGGTACGGTTAAGGGTGGGGTTAAG
>CAZGBW010000405.1:0-2477 GCA_964523995.1 uncultured Victivallales bacterium
AGCCGGGCGAGAACATGGTGGATCTCGCCGGGGCCTTTGACGAGGCGTTCAGCGGACTGGAAGAATGGCATCCCGGCGAGAACAAGCGCTAAGGGTGACGTAACGGTGATCCATGAAAGGGGCGCTCTTTTCCGGAGCGCCCCTTTCTATTTACAATGAGGTGGCAACGATGGACAATGTGATTGACGTGTTGCGGTCGCGCGGGCTGCTGGAGGCGGTGACGAGCCCCGGTGTGGAAGCGGCGGTCAAGCAGCAGGTGACGGTGTATGCGGGGTTCGATCCGACCTCGGAAAGCCTTCAGGTCGGCAATTTTGTGGCCATCATGGGTCTTGCGCATTTCCAGCGCTGCGGCCACAAGGTTGTGGCGCTGGTGGGGGGGGCGACGGGAATGATCGGAGATCCGTCGGGTAAGACCAGCGAAAGGACCCTCCTGACCGAAGAGCAGGTGCAGCGCAATCTGGAAGGAATTCGGGAGAACCTGTCGCGTTTCCTGGACTTTAGCCATCCGACGGCCCCGGCCGTCATTGTGAACAATCAGGATTGGTTCCGGGATTTCTCGTTCATCGCCTTCCTGCGTGAGGTCGGGAAGCACTTCCGGATGGGGGCCATGCTGAGCAAGGACAGCGTGCGAAGCCGTCTGGAGAGCGAGTCCGGCATGAGTTTTACCGAGTTCAGCTACCAGTTGCTTCAGGCTTATGATTTCCTGCATTTGCGTGGAACGCTCAACTGTACCGTGCAGCTTGGCGGTTCGGACCAGTGGGGCAATATTACTGCCGGGACCGACCTGATCCGCAAACTGAGGGGCGAGGAGGCTTTCGGGGTCACGCTTCCATTGGTCTGCGACCGGACGGGACAGAAGTTCGGCAAGAGTGCTGGGAACGCGATTTACCTGGATGCGACCAAAACCCCGGTGTTCGACTTCTACCAGTTCTTCATACGTGTGGATGACCAGGATGTCATCCGGTTCCTGAAGGTTTTCACCTTCCTGCCCCTTGAGGAGATCGAGGATTACGCGGCACGGATGCTGGCTGCCCCGGAAAAGCGCGAGGCGCAGATCCGGTTGGCGGAGGAGGTCACTCGGCGTGTGCATGGCGAGGCGGGGCTCCGGGTGGCGCAGCGTTCGACAGCCGTCCTGTTTGGCGAGGCCATGGATGGGTTGAATGCGAATGATCTAATGGCGGTTTTTGCCGATGTGCCTTCGACCGAGCTTCCGTTTGCGCAGGTCGCGGGTCAGCCCGTGGTCAATGTAATTGCGGATGCCGGGCTGTGCAAGAGCCGGGGCGAGGCCCGGCGCCTGGTGCAGAGCGGCGGGCTGTATGTCAATAACCGGCGGGTTGACGATCCGGAACAGCGGTTGGCTGCATCCGACATTATCGAGAGTCGCCTGCTGGTGTTGCGCTCGGGCAAGAAGCGTTACCACATTGTGCGGACACCGGCGTCGTAATTCATGACGCGACGCGCGGACGAGGTGATGGAATATGTTTGCAGCGGTGCTGTAGTCAAACTAGAGTTGGTGGCGGGACGTTGTGATGTTCATGGGTATCGACAGCGGGGGATCAAGGTAATGGCGGCAACTATTCTGGTAGTGGATGATACGCCTGAGAATCTCGAGGCATTCTGCAATGTGCTCAACAGCTATCTGAGCGATCTGGAACTGATCCGGGCGTCCAGTGGCGAGGAGTGTCTGGCGATTGCCAGGGAGCGCCACCCCGATGTGGTCCTGCTGGACGTGCATATGCCGGGGATGGACGGATTCGAGGTCTGCCGCGTTCTCAAGTCCATGCCCGAGACCCAGAACATATCGGTCCTGATGGTGTCGGCGCTGATGACTGCAGGTCGCCATCGGGCCGCGGGTATTGACAGCGGTGCGGACGGCTATCTGTGCAAGCCATTCGATAGCGCGGAGTTGATCGCGCAGATCCGTTCGCTGATCCGCCTGAAGCGCTATGAGGACGAGCTGCGCAGGCATCAGGATCGCCTGGAGGAGGAGCTGCGGGATCGTACGGTGAAGCTGCGGATGAGCGAAATGAACTGGCGGCGGCTTTTTGAAGAGGCCCCGGATCCGATTTTCATCGAGGATCTCAAGGGAAACGTGCTGGAGGTCAACAAGGCCGCCTGCGAGTTGCACGGCATGACCCGCGAGGATCTGCTGAAGAAGAATGTCACGGATCTGGTCCCGCCGGAGCACCGTGGCCGGGTGTCGGAACTGTTTCCGGGATGGGAAACCAACGCGTTGAAAAGTTGCGAGGGCTATAGCTTCACCAGCACCGGGCGCGTGGTGCCGGTGGAAATCCGTGCGCGGCGTTTTGAATACTTCGGCAAGTCCGCGATTCTTTTCCACGTGCGTGACATCCGCGAGCGCCTGCAGATGGAGCAGGAACTGACGCAGGCCCAGAAGCTCGAGTCCATCGGGCTGCTGGCAGGCGGGATCGCGCATGACTTCAATAATATCCTGACCGGGGTGATCGGTAATCTCT
>CAZGBW010000406.1:0-2426 GCA_964523995.1 uncultured Victivallales bacterium
AACGGAGGGAGATTTTGTCTCTTGACATCCGCCTCTAATGGATGACCCCAAAGGCACCTTATAGATTATCGAGATGTGACCCCAAAGGCACGAGCAATTATAGATTATCGAGATGTGACCCCAAAGGCACGTCGAGCCCAAAGGCACCAAAGGCAAAGGCATGTGAGTGGTGGGGTGTCCCTGTTCAAACAACCAGCAAGGAAGGTAAATATGGAGACGATTTCCTTTAACGGATGGAATCGCTGTGTCAGGCTGTCGAACCGCGAAATCGAACTGGTGGTCACCACGGCGGTCGGCCCGCGCATCGCCCGGCTGGGGTACAAGGGGGATCGCAATCTGTTTGCGGAGATCGCCGGTCAGCAGGGCGGAAGCGGCGAAGCGGACTGGATGATCCGTGGCGGGCACCGGTTCTGGATCGCGCCGGAGGTCAAGCCGTTGACCTATGAGTTAGACAACACCCCGATCACGGTTGAGGAGATTGACGAAGGCGTGCGGACGGTGCAGCCAGCAGGGCCGCTTTCGGGCTGTGTCAAAACGCTGGAGATCACGCTGGCGCCGGACTGTAACCGGGTGGAGGTCCGGCACATGCTGACCAATCGCGGGAAGTCGTCCATCCGACTGGCGCCCTGGGCGCTTTCGGTGATGGCCCCTGATGGCAGGGCGGTGATCCCGCGTCCGGCCTTCATTGCGCATACCAGCAGAATTCTGCACAATCAGGAGTGGAGCCTGTGGGGCTACACGGATCTTACGGACTCACGATGGACGCTGGGGCAGCGGTACCTTTTCTTCCGCCAGGACCGGACGAAGGGCCCCAACAAGCTTGGTATTGCGCACCGTGAAGGCTGGGTGGGCTATCTGCTCGGAGAGTTCCTCTTTGTGAAACACTTTGAGTTTAACGAGGCGGCAACGTATCCCGACGGGGGCGTCAATTTCGAGACCTTCTCGAACCCGGATTTCCTGGAGATCGAAACCCTTGGCGGCTTGACGGATCTTGCGCCTGGCACGTCGGTCTCGCACACGGAGAGCTGGAGCCTGCATCGCGGCGTGGCGCATGTCGCGACCGAGGATGACGCCGACCGCCTGGTCAAGCCGCTGGCTCTGTATCCTTGTTAGAACATCGGTAGGCTCTGAAGAACAAAACATGGGTTCGGGGTTGCTGGCCGCGTCTCGTTGAAACAACGGGACGACCTTTTAGCAGTAGGTCCAGATTTCCTGAAACCGGACCTCGTGCGACAAGGGCGGCATACTAAGGTTCCCATAATTATCTGGACATCCGCTGATGGCCATTTTTCTGGAGGGCGGGCGTCCTCGACCGCCGCAGGCACGTCCCTGTCGCTTCGGCGGCTGGGGACATCCGCCCTCCATGTGGCCGAAAAAGAGTGTTTGGATGTCCAGATTATTTCAGGAATGTTAGTAATGGCCAAGCCCGCCCGCCGGATTCGAGCGCGAGGATGGGACGCTGATCCGGTCTGCCGGCCCTAGAACAGGCTGAGTTGTTGTTCATCGTTGTTCTTAGAAGCTATCCGTGTCTGGGTGCTGATCGTCGCGTGATCCAACGGTGCCTCTGGCGGAGGGGAGAGTAAAACGAGAAAGGCTGACTCGTCGAGCACCTGAACATTGAGTTCAGTGGCTTTCTTGGTTTTGCTGGCTCCGGTGTTGGTTCCGGCGACGAGATAATCGGTCTCGCCGGAAACGGCGGCGGCGACGCGTCCGCCGCGCGTGCGAATAGCATCCCCCGCCGCGTCACGGGTCATGCTCTCCAGCGTGCCGGTCAGGACGAAGGTCTTTCCCGCCAGGGTGCCGTTGTCCTTGCCGGCGGCGGTCGGGGCGGAGGCGGGGTTGATGCCGAGATCCTGCATTCGCGCGATCGTCCGTCGCCCGCGTTCGGATTCAAAGAAGGCAATGACACTTTGCGCGGCATCGCGTTTGATGACCGTCAGTAATTTGATCTGCCGTCTGCCGTCGCGACCTTCCTGCACGTCGCGCTTCTCGATCTGGCCAGCAGTCGCCAGCCGGTCGGCAAGGGTCAGCATCCGGTTGTGGACGGTTTCCAGTTCCGCTTTCCGGTGCGCGAACTCGCTCTCATCGGCGGGGGCGTTGTTGCGTGAGCGTGGATTGACTTCGCGGGCTTTCTCCTGCAGCCCGGAGAGTTCGGCGATATCCCGTAGAACGGAAGAGGCGGCGAGATCGGCGAGGGAATCATGCGCCTGCGCGATCTGGATGGCGACGGTTTTACCGACATCGGGAATGCCGAGGGCATGGATCCAGCGTTCCAGCGGCATGGTCCTGGCCCGTTCGACGGCCTCCAATACCTTGGCCGCATTCTTTTCACCGAAAAGGCGCGGGGCTTCCGGTGTGCCGAGATTCAGCGCGCCGAAGGCGGCCAGATCGAGTCCGAACAGGTCAAATGGAGATCGTGCCATCCC
>CAZGBW010000407.1:0-2423 GCA_964523995.1 uncultured Victivallales bacterium
GAGGACTGGCGCGATTCCATTCCGGATGAGGACGATTTCGAGATCGACCCCGCATGGCAGGCCCGCGAGGATGCTATGAGCGAGGCCGTGCGGGCGCATCCGCTGGTGCGCATGGCGTACGACTACAGGGCACGCACCGCCCAGTGGCTCAAAACGGCGGATTCCGACTTAAAGGAGGTTGCACGGTCGCTGCTCGATGCCGCCAGCAGCCAGTTCGACAGCAATGATTATGAAGCGCAGGCCCGTGACATCGGCGAGATGCTGGACGTGGTGTCCTGGTATCACACGCTGATTGCGTCAAAGACCGCCCGGGCCGTGCGCGGACTGCTGGAGCATGCCACGCCGGATCCCGATCTTCTCCCCATGATTGCTGGCTTCCGGCTGGAGGACGCCAATGGCTCGGCCAAGCTGGTGCTGATGTCGATTGAGCGCTCGATAGGTGCCTGGCTGCGGCTGCGCGAGATCCTGCCGGGGCAGGAGGACTCCATTCTCGGACTGCTGGCGCTACTGGACCGCATGCAACGAGGTGTCCATGCCGCCCTGCCCGGATCCAAAGCGTTCTTCCGCCCCGGCTTCGACGGCGAACCGCCCGAAGATGATTGATCCCTTGCTGTATTGCAGCGGCCAGGCCATCACGCAAGGGCGGTAAGCTCTTCGTAGTCGATGCGGTCCTTGGGGCGATCCGCTTCCTTCTTCGCCTGCAGGAGCGAGCGGCGGCTGACCACTGGAATCGGCATGCCCCAGATCTCCGTGATATGCAGGTCGGCAAACACGGCGTCGGCGCTCTCTGTCGACATTGAGGTCATCAGGTCGATCTGGTTCGGCTGTGCCCCCAGCGTGATCACCGCCCCGGGGCTCTCGAATGCCGAGGCCGCGATCCCGGCATTGCCGAATCCGAATTCCGCGAGGGCCTGCATGATGCGGGCTGCATTGGCCGCCGACGGGTAAACCAGGATGTCGATATCCATGGTGGTGCGGATAAACCCGTAATAGGTTACTGCAAAGCCGCCACAGAGGGCGAACTGCACACCGTGTTTGGTCAGCAGCTCAAGGAAATCCCGCATATCCGGCGAAATATCCGGCATGAAGGCGGCCGGGGTCATGTTGCAGAGCTCCGGGGAACAACATGCCGTTCAAAGGTCCGGTAGCTGACGATGCCGGAATCACGAATGGGGCGGGAGACCGCGCCGAACTGGGTATTGCGGAGCCGGATCAGGGTCATGATCCGTTCCGCAGGCGTCATCGCCAGCATATCCTCACGGCGGAACCGGTCCTGGTCCCCGACCATACCGATACGTACTTTTGCCTCTATCATCGCCCCCCCTGTTTGATATCCAAACTATATCTCTTTTAGCTGAGAACGGGGGCCTATGCAAGGAGACTCATCACACACTTGGCATACCGCTTTGGCCCCGGTGGCTTCCCCTGCCTCGTGGGCATGGTTGATCCGGACACCGATGATTGACTTAAGTCAAGGTCATCGCGTCCGTCATCTGCTAGGGTTTTGCAAAACACGAATGGTGGAAGACGGAAGGAGCGCGGGACGATGGTGCTGGATACGGTTGAGGCGGCGGTCAGGACGGCGGTTGCAAAACGGGATTACCTGTATGCGAACCCGGTGGGTTATTTCATTGCCTCGATGCTGGCGGGGCTGTATGTAGGGCTCGGCATCGTGCTGATCTTCGCGATCGGCGGCCCGCTGGCGCAGGCGGGGCACCCGGCGCTGAAGCTGCTGATGGGCGCATCGTTCGGCATCGCCCTGACGCTGGTGGTCTTCGCGGGGGCGGAACTGTTTACCGGCAATACGCTGTACATGACCCTCGGCTGGCTGCGTGGCGGCGTACGGGCAAAGGATCTGGCGCTGGTCTGGGTCATCTCCTGGATCGGCAATCTGGCGGGGGCGCTGGCACTGTGCGCCGCGGTTGTGCATGCCGGTAGCCTGGGGCATGCCCGGGGCCTGATCGCCACCGTGGCCACGGCGAAGATAGGAGCGGCTCCCTCGGTGCTGCTGGTCAGCGGGGTGCTGTGCAACCTGCTGGTGTGCCTGGCGCTGTGGACGGCCGGGCGGACCCGCTCGGATGCGGCCAAGATCATCCTGATCTGCATGTGCCTGCTGGCCTTTATCGCGTCCGGTTTCGAGCACAGTGTCGCCAACATGACGCTGCTGGGCGTTGGCGTGCTCGGGCATGTCGCCGACGGCATCGGCTGGGGCGGCTATTTCCACAATCTGCTCTGGGTGACCCTCGGTAATACCCTGGGCGGCGCGGTGATCCTGGCCGGTGCTTTTCACCGCATGGCGGGCAGTACGAAGATAACCAATCCGGAAGGGAGCAAGGCATGAGCAGCACGAAAGAGAGACTGGTGGTGGTCGGCAGCGGCATGGCTGGCGGCAAATTGATCGAGGAGCTGCTGCAGGTCGATCC
>CAZGBW010000408.1:0-2417 GCA_964523995.1 uncultured Victivallales bacterium
CACGGGAGACGAGCAATGGCCCAGAAGATCCTGGTAGTGGAGGATGAACCGGCGATCGCGGATAACATCCATTACGCGCTTTCTACAGAAGGGTTCGAGGTCCTCTGGTGCGCGACCGCGGGCGAGGCGACAGGCATCCTGGAGTCGCAGGGCCCCGACCTGGTGGTGCTGGATATCGGGCTGCCGGACCGGAACGGGCTTGAACTCTGCAAGGATATCCGCCGGACATCGCGCATTCCCGTGATCTTTCTCACCGCCCGGGCTTCGGATGTGGACAAGGTGGTTGGCCTGGAGATCGGCGGCGACGATTACATGGTCAAGCCGTTCAACCCCCGGGAGCTGACGGCCCGCGTGAAGGCGGTCTTGCGTCGCGCATGTCCCGGCGCGGCCGGGTCCGGCGATAAATCCACCAGCAGCGAGACCGGGAAGGAGCTTTTCTCTGTTGACCGGAAGCGGATGGTGATCTCGTATTTCGGGAAACCGCTCCCGCTTTCCCGGTACGAGTTCAGGATCCTTGACGTGCTCAGCGCCCGGCCCGGCCAGGTCTTTTCCCGTGACCAGCTCATGTCCATGGCCTGGGAGGAGCCGGACGCCAGCATGGACCGGACCGTTGACACGCATATCAAGACCCTCCGCGTGAAACTCAAGGACGTGAGGCCGGACATGGACCCGATCCGGACCCATCGCGGCCTGGGGTACTCCCTGAAGGAATCGGTATGAAGATCCGGACGCGCCTGTTTGTCATGCTTCTTCTGGTGGTCGGCCTGGGCTTCTACCGGCTTGTGGACTGGATCATCGAGGATCTGCGCCCGCGCTATCTCGAGACCATGGAAGAGTCCATGAACGACATGGCGATGGTGCTGGCCTCCGTTGTCGAGAGCCAGTCCGGGGAGGGACCCCTCCGGACCGACGGGCTGCGCGCCGCGATGGACCGGGCGCTGGCCAGCACCTTCTCGGCGGGAATATACCAGCTCACGAAGACCCGTCTCAACATCATGGTGTATGTGACCGACCAGGACGGGATTGTCGTCTTCGACTCGGACCAGGGCAAGGCGGTGGGGGCGGATTATTCGCGGTGGAATGACGTTTTCCGTACCCTGCGGGGGGGCTACGGGGCGCGGACGACGCGCACCGATCCGGCGGATGTGAATTCGTCTGTGCTCTATGTCGCGGCGCCGGTCAGGATCGGCGACCGGATCGCGGGGGTGCTGACGGTCTCGAAGCCGTCGGACAGCATCACGCAGTTCTGGCGCCTGGCGCGCCGCAAGCTGATCGGGGCCGGGGTCATCGCCGCGGTCGTGGTCGCCGGACTGGGGATGCTGTTCTCGTCGTGGATCACCAGGCCTATCCAGAAGTTGACGGATTATGCCAACGCGGTTCGCGATGGACAGCGGACGGCCCTGCCGAGGCTTGGCAACAGCGAGATCGGGCAACTGGGGTCCGCGTTCGAGCAGATGCGCGATGCGCTGGAGGGCAAGGACTACATCGACCACTATGTCCAGACGCTCACGCACGAGATGAAAAGCCCGCTTTCGGCGATCCTGGGCGCGACCGCGCTTCTCAAGGAGGACGACATGCCCGCGGGGCACCGGCGGCGGTTCCTGGAGAATATCGGCACGGAGTCGGCGCGTATCCAGTCCCTTGTTGACCGCCTCCTGCAACTGGCCGCGCTGGAGAAGCGGAAAGGCTTGTGCGACGTCGAGGACATCGTTCTTTCGGAAACGATCGACGATGTCCTCGCCGCCATGCATGCGGCGCTGGAGGCCCGGCGGCTTGTCATCCGGCGCGAGGGTCCGTCGGCGCTGGTGGTGCGGGGAGAGCGTTTCCTGCTGAGGCAGGCGATCAGCAATATCCTGCAGAATGCGCTGGAGTTCAGTCCGGCAGGGGGGACGATCCAGCTCTGCGTCCGGGAAGCCGGGGACTGTGCGGAGATTACCGTACTCGACGAGGGGCCCGGCATTCCCCCGTACGCGCTCGGCAAGGTGTTCGACCGGTTCTATTCCCTGATCCGGCCGGATACGGGGCGTAAAAGCTCGGGAATCGGGCTGACGTTCGTGCACGAGGTCGCGGTTCTGCACGGCGGCCGGGTAACGGTTGGAAACCGCGAACAGGGCGGTGCCGCGGTCGTCCTCTCGATACCCTCCCGGCTGGGGTAAGCGGCTTTGCCTATAACCTGGTCATTTTGTCGCACTCAGGGAGCAAGTCGTTTAAGTTTTTCGGTTAAGCGTATCCGGTTAAGGGTGGCGCGTAAGAAAGCGAGTAAGTGTCAACTCTTAAACCTACTCTTAACCGCCCCCCTTACTCGGATACACTTAAACGCCCCGCTTAACCGATCTCCCCAAAAAAGTTACCACCCTCATTTTCGCCCACCCCAGTGGGCGGCGGCCTTGCCTGTTTTTCGGTGTGCATCCGTTTTC
>CAZGBW010000409.1:0-2408 GCA_964523995.1 uncultured Victivallales bacterium
ATTCCATCATCGCGTCCACGCGTTCGCCGGAAACCAGTTCCATGACGATATAGGGTTGCCCCTTCTCCCTGCCGAAGGAGTAGATCTGCGCAATATTGGGATGGTTCAGCTTGGCGACCGCCTGCGCCTCCCGCTGGAAGGTCTCGATGAAGGCGGGATCGTCGCCGAGGCTTTGGAGCATGACCTTGATGGCGACAAAGCGGCCGAGTACCTCGTCCCGCGCATAGTAGACCCCGCCCATGCCGCCGGTGCCCATCAACCGGAGCAGCAGGAAATTACCGAGCCGGGCGGGAACAGAAGCGTGCGCGCCGCAGCCCGGGCAGGCCACATCGGAGAAGGGCATCAGGCCCGTGACGCCGATCGTGCCGCCGCAGGCCGCGCACTTGAACTCGCCAACCGGGTCGGTATGGATACCGGTAGACGGCGCGGCCGCGCTGCTGGCGGGTTCCAAGGGTCCTGCTTCGTCAGTGGTCATATAGGCTTCCATAAACGTAAAAAATGCAGAGGAGGGAAGGATACGGAAATTCACGCAAAAGTCCATCACGAATCCTTCGCCCCCCCGTTTTGACTATAGGTGAAACGGAAGGAGGTGGAAAAATGCGGTTGGACCCCGAAAGCATTTGCGTCCTCCTGCCCCTTCGGTCTATACTCCAGGAATGTTTAGTCTCCGACATTGCCTGCTGCTTCTCCCGGTTGCCGCCCTTTGCGTCCATGCCGGGGATACCCCCCCCGTCTTCCTGCCGCTGCAGGAATTGACCAACCGCTTCGCCGTCGCGACGGTTACCCAGTCCAACGGCATCACGGCCTGGGAGTCCCCGGATATGAACGTGCGTTTCTTCGAGAATTCACGGCGGCTGGAGTTCAACGGTACCCTGGTCTGGCTGAACGGGGCGATGACGACCAATGCATCCGCGCAGCCGATGATCACGGAAACGGACGTGGACTCCGTCCTGGTGCCGCTGCTTGCCCCGGTGGTGCCGGTCGCGCCATCGAACCGGTTTGTGGTGATCCTTGACCCCGGCCATGGCGGCGAGGACTCGGGGGCCGTCGTCACCAATGCTCCTCCCGAGAAGACGCTGACGCTGGATATCGCCCGGCGTGTCCGGCAGATACTGGTGGCGGAGGGGGCGACCGTCCGCATGACGCGGGGCAGCGACCGGACGCTTAGCCTTTCGGACCGGACGGAATTCGCGCGACGCCGTCACGGGTCGGTGCTGGTCAGCATTCACGCGAACAAGGCGGTGAACGGGGACGCGCAGGGGATCGAGACGTTTATCCTGCCCGCCGTCGGATTCCCGTCCACCGCCGCCACGGAACCGGTGTTCGACGAGCATCCGGGAAACCAGCAGGATGCCGCCTCCATGCAGCTCGCCTTCTTCATCCATCGCGAGCTGGCGGAACAGATGCAGGCCGTTGACCGGGGGGTGAAGCGGGCCCGCTTCGAGGTGCTCCGCAACGCTCCCTGTCCGGCGGCGCTGCTGGAGATCGGGTTCATGTCGAACGCCGCCGATCGCGTGAACATCGGGGATCCGGAGTACCGGGAACGCCTGGCCGAGTGCATCGCCTTCGGCATCCGCCTTTACATGCTGCAGAACGGCGCGGGCGGCGAATCATGAGTCCGGCGGTTCATTCCGCCGGATTTCCTGGTCCAGGTAGGTGAGGACATCGCGGAAGCGGACCATGTTCTCCGGCGCCACGTCAACCAAGTGCTGGTGGGCCTGCAGCATGGTGTCCAGCGACATCTGCGGGTTGATGCCGTTATCCTCTTTCAGGGCGTCCAGGTGTAGCGAAGCGCTCAACCGCTGCCGCAGTGCCGCCGGCATATCGCCGGCCTCATGGCACTCCAGCACCCGCTCCAGGCCCAGCGTGGTCAGCATCGAATGTGTTTTTGGCGTCAGGTTCATCATGATGACGTGCCGGGCCCGCGTGCCGTCCGGGGAGTGGATGGAGATGCCGGCGAGCACTCCCATGAACGTGCTGTCCATGCCGGAGCACCCCTCCATATCGAAGATAACCTCCTCGCAGCCGCTTCCCAGGGCGGCGGAACAGAACCGCCGCAGGGACGGTGCCAGCTTGAACGTTGCCCGCCCCGTCACCTTGACAAGCGCAAACGTATCCCGAACCGCCACCAGCAGATTGCCGGCAAATCCCGTTGTTTGTTCCATACGCTCCGTTCGCGGTCTTTCTCCTGCCGCTCTGGCCTCATCCACCACTAACACTAACGCGATCCGGGCACCCCGTCCAGCAGCATTTACGCCCGAAATATCCGCTTGCGTTTATAATGAACAATGATATGTTTATATGAAACATAACGTGCGGGTATCGGTAATGAACAAGCGTCAGGATGAATTGTTGAAGCGGTTGCTGGAGCGGGGCCGGCTGAGCGTGGACGAGCTGGTCCTGCACTT
>CAZGBW010000410.1:0-2394 GCA_964523995.1 uncultured Victivallales bacterium
ACCGTGCGCATCGAGAGCGAGTCCTTGCCGACCGGTATGGCAATGCCCAGCGCCGGGCAGAAGTCCATGCCCACGGCACGGACGGTGTCGTAAAGGTTCGCGTCTTCACCGTCTTCCCCGCAGGCGCACATCCAGTTGGCCGAGAGCTTGATCATGCCGAGCGAGCCGATCGCCGTGCCGGCCAGGTTCGTCAGTGCCTCGCCGATCGCCAGCCGGCCCGAGGCCGGGGCCGAGATCAGGGCCACATTGGTCCGTTCCCCCATCGCCATCGCCTCGCCGTGCGTCGAGCAGTACGAGGTCACCGTGACGGCCGCGTCCGCGATCGGCGTCTGCCACGGCCCCGTCATCTGGTCGCGCGCCACCATCCCGGTAATACTCCGGTCCGTGATCGTGATCAGGAACGTCTTGTTCGCCACCGCCGGAAGCTGCAGGACCCGTTCGACCGCCTCCGCCAGGGGAAGCGGCGGCAGATCCGGCGGCAGGCCCGCTCGCACCGCATGCTTCACATCCCGCAGCATTTTCGGCGGCTTGCCGAGGATCACGCCCAGCTCGATGTCAATCGGCTTGTTGCCAAAGTGGGCATCCTCCAGGGTCAGATGACCATCGCCCGTCGCATGCCCGACCACCGCGACCGGGCAGCGCTCCCGCTCGCACAAGGCCAGGAAGGCATTCAGCGTTTCCGGCGCCACCGCCAGCACATACCGTTCCTGCGCCTCGCAGCACCAGATTTCCATCGGGCTCATGGAGCGGTCCTCGTTGTGGATATTGCGCAGATGGAAGACGCCGCCGGTCTCGGACACCAGTTCCGGACACCCGTTGGAAAGGCCGCCCGCGCCGATATCGTGGATGCTGAGAATCGGATTGTCCGTCTCCATGGCGATACAGGCGTCCACCACTTCCTGGCAGCGACGCTCCATCTCCGCATTCCCGCGCTGCACGGAGTCGAAATCCAGTTCCGCCGCATTGCTGCCCGTATCCATCGACGAGGCCGCCCCGCCACCCAGCCCGATCCGCATCGCCGGTCCGCCAAGCTGCAGGATGACCGAGCCCTCCGGAATGGAACGTTTCTCAATATGGATCCGCTTGATGTTGCCCATGCCGCCCGCCACCATGATCGGCTTGTGGTACCCCCGGTAGCGACCGTCCTGGACATCCTCATAGGTCTTGAACAGCCCGCAAAGCTGCGGCCGGCCGAACTCGTTGCCGAAACTCGCGCCACCAATCGGCCCCTCCAGCATGATACTCAGGGGCGTCGCCAGCCGCGTCGGGAATTCCGCATGGGATTTCTCCCAGGGCATGAGATAGTCCGGGACCCGCAAGTTCGACACCATGAATGCCGACAGCCCCGCCTTTGTCTTGCCGCCGGTGCCCGTCGCGCATTCATCACGGATCTCGCCACCCACCCCCGTGGCCGCGCCCGGGAACGGGGCAATCGCCGTCGGATGGTTATGCGTCTCGACCTTGACCAGCATATCCACCTGCGCCGGGCTGAACGCATACACCTGCGACCCGTCGCGCCGCACCTGGAACCAGACATCCTCGAACCCCTCCAGAACGCCGGAATTGTCCTTGTAGGCGATCAGCGTATTGCCCGGGTTCAGCGCATGCGTATTGCGGATCATCTGGAAGAGCGTCCGCTCCTGCCGCACACCGTCGATCACCCAGTCCGCGTTGAAGATCTTGTGCCGGCAATGCTCTGAATTCACCTGGCCGAACATCACCAGCTCCACATCGGTCGGATTGCGCCGGATACGCCGATAGGCCTCCAGCAGATACGAGATCTCCTCGTCGCTCAACGCCAATCCCATCGCCAGATTGGCCGCCTTGAGGGCCGCCTCACCCCCGCCGAGCACATCCACGGTCCGGAACGGGGCGGGATCGGGATGCGCGAACAGATCCCCGACATCCTCGTAGACGCCCTCGGTCATCCGGTCATGCAGCAGTCCCGCCACCGGCCGCGCTTCCGACGCCGTCAGGCTCCGGCCATCGCCGGCGAGCAGCCGGAAGTGGATTCCGCGCTCGACACGGGCGAAGGCAGTCAACCCGCAATTATGGAAGATATCGGTTGCCTTGGACGACCAGGGCGAGATGGTTCCCTTGCGCGGCGTGACAAGGAACCCGTCCGCCGGCGTGAACCCGTCCGCCACGCCAAGCAGGGCATGCGCCTTGGTCATATCGTCCGTCGACGGCTCGCCAGCGGCATCCAGGAAATAGACAAAGCACGCCTCCACGGCGGAGAGGGCGGGAATCACCCCGCGCAGCCGTTCGAGCAATGCGGAAAGACGGTAGCCGGAAAACGCATTGACACCCTGCAGGCAAATCGGCACACCCATAAAAGCTCCCTTGGTTTGGAATCCCTTGCGAGCTTCACTTCATACCATGCCGACGCACCCC
>CAZGBW010000411.1:0-2392 GCA_964523995.1 uncultured Victivallales bacterium
CGAGATAGGCCTGATGGATCGCCTCGCGCTCTGCCGGACCGCCGCGCCGGTACTGTTCGACCCACAGCAGCAGCGCGAGCAGGCGCGCCTCGTGCCAAGGCGAGTGCAGCAGTGAAATCACCGATCTCAACGGCAGTTCCCGGTATGGCCGCACCAGCCGCCGGATCACCGGCACACGGATACCGAAAAACCGGTCGCCCTCGCCATATTCCCCCGGCCCCGTGCGAAAGAACCGCTGGAGAAAAACCGCATCCGCCGGATCGGCCAATGCCTCCAGTTCCCGCCGAGCCGCAACCCATGTCGTTTGCATGCTGTTATTCCTTTTCGCGATCATCATTTACCGCATGTGGAACCCTGACGCGATGGCGGAGACCGCGTTTTACATCGCGGGCGAGCGTGACCAGGTCCGCGGGAAGAAATGGTTCCGCAGTCTTGGGAACCGTCAGTCCCAGTCGTTTCATTTGTCCGGCCAGGTAAGGGATATCCATATCATGGCCAGCCGCGAAGATGGACAGCAGATCATCCATATCCTTCGGACGCGGGGCCCCGGCAGTCAGGGCGTACAGCTTGGCAATAATCATATCTTCAAGGGTGAGCACAGGAACAGGCCCGAACCCGAAATCAACCCGATTGTCCTGTGCCCGCAGAACGGCTTCCCGTGCCCACGGCATGGACGGCAGGAGAATATCCACGCCCTCTTCAAACGATTTGTCCGCTGCCCGTCCGACAACCATGCAGGGAGCTGTATTGCGCTTGCGGATGGCAAAGAGCGGTCCGCCGGCTAGGTCGGCCTTTCGCGCGATTCCAACTTCAAGCCCAATGGCTTCCAGGACTTCAACGGCGGTTTTTGCGCCTTCGGATTCCGTCAGGATGACAAGGTCAACATCCATGGTGAGCCGAGCTTCCATCCTGTATAACGAGGCGGCAAGTCCGCCTGCAACCGCGAACGGTACCTGACGGCTGTCGAGTTCGTCTGCTGCATCCTTGAAGAGAGACTCAAGCGACATGGCGCGACCCTTTGGCCCGGGTTAACATGCGGCCAGCCTCGCGGATGAACAACAGCATTCCCGATGCACGGGGGGCGAGTGTTCGGCAGCGGCTCCCGGTGACCGCCCGTGCGGCCGCTGTGAAAACCGCAATCAGCACCCCGGCGTCAGGGTGCATCCGGTTAAATGCGTAGCGTGGGCCGGAGGCATGGTTTGTGCGCTTCACGAGGCCCTCTTCCACCAATGCGTTAATCGCCAGCGTGGCCGAACGGGGGAGCGCACCGGCGATCCTTGCCAGCGGACGCAGGCCGGCAGGGGCCGGCTGGTACATCAGTGCACGCAGGATATCCGTGCGGGTCGCCGAGGAGAGAAGTGTTCCAAGCGTCTTCATGACTGTATAATTATTTATACACCCATTAATGTCAACACGGATCTGCAAAAATTGGATTGGATGATGACAGGTATGCTCGGCTTTTGACAGACCGCCGCGGTCGCCCTAGCCAGCATGGTTCAGCCGTGCGTCCTGAAAACGGTAATGGCCTTTGCGTATCACAATGGAAAAGGATCCGAAATCAGTGCGCGAGGCTTGGAACCACCGGTGCGTGTGGCCGGAAGTCTGCTACGTCATTCCTCATCAACACGCCACAGGCATATCCAGCAGGCGGGCGGCGTTGGTGTAAAAGAGTTTTTCGAGGCACTGCGGGTCGGTGATGGCGCGTTCGGCATCGGCGATGGCCGCCTGCTGGTCGGCCCAGGGCGAGTCGGTACCGAAGACCAGATAGTCGGACGGATGCGTATTCAGGAAGCGACGGAAGCGCTCCTGCCCCATCTTCCCGATGGAGTACGAGATATCCATGTACACCGGTCGGCCCAGCAAATGCGTCTCGACCTCATCCCAGTCCTCCCAGGCGCCGCAATGCGTGGTCACCAGTTTCAACGACGGGAACCGGGTCATGACATTCACGATCTTCCGCGGATCGCAGCGGCGGTCCCGTTCGAAGGCCATATCGAAGCCGGTATGCACCAGTAGCACAAACCCTGCATCCTCCATAGCCTCATAGGCGGGAAACATAAGGGCGTCGTCGAGAACGAAGTCCTGGTAGCAGGGATGCAGCTTGATGCCCTTGAAGCCTTCCGCCTTGACGATGCGGATACGTTCCAGGATGCGCGGATCGCGCGGGTGGACGGACAGGAAGGGGATGATGTCGTCAGCCCGGATGGACAGCGACCATTTCAGCATCGGGTCGAACTGCTCCGGGCGGGTGGCGATGGAGGCGATCAAGCCATGGCCCGCGCGGCCAGGGCATCCGGAAAGACATGCGTATGGAAGTCAATGCGTTTCATGGTGTATCTCCCGCAGGATATCAAACAGCGGTCCCTTGCCAAGGATTTCGGCAAGCATGGCG
>CAZGBW010000412.1:0-2392 GCA_964523995.1 uncultured Victivallales bacterium
CGGCGGTGGAAATTCAGCGTCAGTTCATCCGCCATGCCGCTGCGCTCCTGCAAGGCAAGACGCTTAGCGTTCAACGCTGTCATCGAGCGGGCCGCATGGAGAGGCACATCCATCACGATCGGGGTTTCCGCAGGGAGGAATCCAGGACCATCAATCTCGTGCCCGGTATCCGGCGCGTTATCCGGGGTATCACCGAGTGCAAAGGCCCGGATAACCTGCAACGCCTCGTTTTCCGGGGATGCCGCATTGAAAATCAGGAAGAGCCGCTGGTTCGGCGGTACAAACAGGGTGACAAAGTCATCCTTCCACTTGTAGAAGCTCTCAAAGGGTTGAAGATTCCGCTGCCGCCAGGCATTCACATCGATATAAGCCTTGAGCGTCTGTGGATTGATCATGTCGAGAACGCTGATGGGATCGGCTCGAAATAACACGATATTCACATTCCGGCCACCCATGCTGCGCGAAGAAACCGTGAGGCCCTCCGATGCATAGACCCTCTGGCCCTTGGCTCCGATATCCTTGATGTAATCAATGATTCCGTCCGTGCCGTACCGTACCGCCAGCGGGGACAGGGGTGAATAGTTCCCGAACGACAAGGTGACTGGCGTAATCCGGTAGGCATATCGTCCGTAAACATCCGTGAATACGTACGGACGCGTGATCCGTCCGGCAGTCGCAAAACGCACACCGACCAAGGCCCCCGCCACCGGGTAGTTCGGGACAATCGAGCGCCCGACACCGGCGGCATAAACCCGACCGGTGAAATCGATGTTCTTCAGTTCAGCCTTCCTGGGGAGATCAAACTTGGTGTTTCCATGCGCCAGTGTCAGCGCGATCTCTGTGCATAGGGCAAGACTGCGCCGGATCGAGTTCAGATTTCCCTTTGACTTCTGCGGGAAGGGAGAGAGATGTTCCTCATAGACGTCCTTTCGTCCGGCATTTACCAGCAGGAAACCGGCAAAGCCGAACTGACTCCAGAGATCGGATCCGCTCGCGCTGATAAAGGAGGAACCCAGCGTACCGCGCACCCTTGTGTCATGGGATCCCGGCTGACCACCTGCCAGCAACAGCCGCGGGCGGGAGTCCTCAGGCAGGCGGAATTGCACATCCCGCAGCAAGTCGGCAAACTTGGCGTCATTCCGTCCGGCTAAAAGGAAGCCGGATAAAAAGGTCAGCATCTCCACATCGTCGGGTAGGTCAAGGGATGCTGGCACCATTCGGGGATCGAGCACCGCCAGCAGACGGTACCCCTGGAACCATTCCCCGACCCGGACCCCGTTCTCGAGGAGTGCTGCCCTGTCCCGGTGGTAAGCCTTGAGTTCCGAAAAACGGGACCGGAGACCATCCGCCAGACGATAACGGTTCATAAACGACTCACGCCCGCCGCTGCCGGGGTTCATTAAGTGCGACACGGAGTCGCCCGCTTTTGACTGGACCTCGTTATAAACCTCCTGAGCCTCGAAAAACCGGTGGAACGACTCGCTCTGAACACTGCCACCGCCCTCGCGGTCAAAAACGGTCTTGAGACGGACAACATCCGCATTCTTCCCCAGCGCGATGGTATTGATCGTGTACCGGGTCTGCTCGCGCAGGAATTCCCGGTCACCCGAGGAAAGGGTGGCCAGCGCCGACTCCGTCGCCTGCAAGTCGATGAAGACACCCGCGTCCGCCAGTACCGCGTGAACGCGGTCCACCGTTTCACCAAGGCTGCGATTCTCCGCCAATTCCTTCTGCCAGATCGTCGCCACTTCTCGGCGTTCGGCGAGAGGCCCGATAAACTGCAACACGGTCCGCTCCCCCGCAGAGGCGGACATACGCCCACCGGCGGCAACAAAGAAGACATCCCGGCGCAGCGTGTCCGAATAGTTGACCATTCCTCGCAACATCTGCAGATGCATGGCGACCGAAAGCGCAGTCTGCGGATTCGACGAGACATCCGGCAGCAGCGATCCGGAATCGTATGCCACCGGAATCACCAGCGCCTCGGATACCGCCGATTTCGCGCGAAGCCTTCCTACCAGAGTCCGGTGACGTGTGTCTTTCCATGCCGTCTGGACCGTCAGGGTCACACGGGTGCCAACATGCTCAAGAATGGACGGTAGCGCTGCCATCCTTACAAAATTGACAGGATTGTTTCCTCCGCAAAAGGCAATCACATCGGGACGCGTCCACGGAAGCGCCTCCAGTCCATCCCGATGGGTCAGCAACACCGCCTTGGCACCGGCAGCGGCTGACCGCAGCCAGTCCGCTCCGGTGAACACATCCGCCATATCAATCACCACGATCGCACCGTTCAGATCACGGTGCTTCTGCCAAAGATCACGCGTCGCTAGCACGAGCTCCCCGGTCACCCCCTCCTTAGGTGTCACCATCGGCTGAAAGGTATTGGGGA
>CAZGBW010000413.1:0-2391 GCA_964523995.1 uncultured Victivallales bacterium
TCCTGGAGGAACGCGGCCACGTCCACGGTACCGAGCGAAAGCTGTTCACCGAGGTACTCCCCCGGGGAAATCCGGAACGTAAGCCCGGCGAGACCAATCCGGAATGGATGAAGCGGAAATGGAGCAAGCGCGACGGCAAGATGCAGGACCACAAGCCGGTTCTTGAGCAGACCGAGGCGGTCGGGCACGCCGTGCGCGCCGGCTACATGTATGCCGCCATGACGGACCTCGCCCGCTTCAGCGACGCCCCGGAATACGCCAAGGCCGTCCGCACACTGTGGGACGACGTGTTGCGCTCCAAATTCTATATCACCGGCGGCGTCGGCACCGCCCAATACGACGAAGAAGGCTTCGGCGATCCCTACCGGCTGCCGAACAGTACCTACTGCGAGTCCTGCGCCAACATGGCAAACGTGCTGTGGCAGCATCGCCTGAACCTGCTGGACGGCGACGCCAAATACGTCGACGTCATGGAGCTCACGCTCTACAACTCGGCGATCTCCGGACTCGCGCTTTCCGGTAAAGGTTTCTTCTATCAGAACCCGCTGGAGTCACGGGATGGAGCGGAGCGTCGCGACTGGATCGGTCTGGCCTGCTGCCCGACCTCGCACGCCCGCTTCACCCCGCAGGTCGGCGGTTTTGTTTATGCGCAAGGCAAGAAGCAGGTGCTGGTCAACCTGTATGCTGCCGGCGAGGCGAAGCTGGCGTTGGACGATGGTTCCGCCCTCAAGCTGTCCCAGCAGACGGAGTATCCCTGGGATGGAAAAGTCCGCTTGTCAGTCGATCCGGCGAAGCCTTCCAATTTCTCCCTCAACTTGCGAATTCCCGGTTGGGTGATCGGCCAACCGGTGCCTAGCGACCTATACCGGCCCAGTGATACTAGGGTTTCTCCAGTCAGTCTAACGGTCAATGGCGAGAAGACTGATGCCACACCAAACGGTGACGGTTATGTGCATCTACAGCGGACATGGAAAGCCGGCGACGTGGTGGAACTGGACCTTCCAATGCCGATCCGGCGCGTCCTCGCGAACGAGAAAATCGAGGATGACCGCGGCAAGGTAGCCTTGATGCGTGGCCCGCTGGTTTATTGCGTGGAGGCCGCCGATCAACCGGATGTGAATCTCACTCGTTTGGTGCTGCCACGAGGTGTGGAACTGTCCGCCACTCATCGCAACGATTTATTGGGTGGAGTCACCGTTATCGAAGGTGAAGCTCTCGCTGATGGCAAGAATCCAACCAAGATGACCGCGATTCCCTATTACGCCTGGCAGAATCGGACCAAGGGCGCGATGACTGTTTGGATCCAGGAAGCAGCCAAACCTTGAACTTTCCAGCAAACTTCGCCACCCCATTTCACACGATCTCCGAACCCCGCTTCGCCCACTCATGAACGCCAATCCTAGATATTTTCCCACACACATGAAATACCATCTCCTCAAAATGATCAAGCAGCCCTGAGCTGCAATCCCGAAAATGAAAAGCGACAGCAAGGACATAATATGAAGCACATGACGATTGCAGAAGGACTGATGGTAATGGTTGCCTGTATGGCTTCGGCTGTGACGGGGCAGGCGGGTGTGATGACCTGGAATCCTGAGACCCGGCTGATGGCGTTCTCTGCAGGTGATAGCAAGCCCTGGCTGAGCGCCGGCAGCGCGCAGGTTATACTGACCGGCGGCCAGGTGATTTCCACCAGCGACAAACGTTTCAAGGTTACGTGTACCGGGCACCGTGACAACTGGGTTCTGTCGGGTGTCGATGAACAGAAGACGCTCGACTGGGAGATGCGGATTGCCTCTGTTGATCAACGGTCGGTCCGGATGGACTGGACGATTTACAATATCAGTACCCAGCCATTGAAGCTGGACCGTCTGAATATCCTTGCCGGCAAGCTGGAGGGCCAGGCTGATCCGGCGAAGAATCGAGTTGTTATTAGCGGGAACAATTCGTGGACCGGCGGCAATGTGGTGCGTTTGGTGCCGGAAATGAAGATTGAGAGTTTCTATACCGTGGCGCTGCAAAGTCCGCCGCTCGCTGCGGGGTTCCTTGCCGGGCGGCACAATCTCGACAAGTTTCAGCTGACGCAGGGGACGAATGGCCTTGATCTCACGGCGTATGGTGAATGCAACCAGTGCGTGCTGCCGGCCGGTGCAGCGCGCAGTGCCGATCCGCTCTTTTTGTCCGGCGGCGGGCATCCGCTCCGACAGATGGAACTCTTTGCCGACCTGGCGGCCCGGGAGAATGGCGTGCAGCTCTGGCCTGAAAACTTTGCAACCTGGTGCAGCTGGTATGCCGGCTGGATGAGGCAGGAGCCGCTGTATGAGTTCAAGAGCGGATTGGAAAAAGGGGTTGAAACCAATATCACGCTTATTGCCAAGCTGCTGGGGACGC
>CAZGBW010000414.1:0-2383 GCA_964523995.1 uncultured Victivallales bacterium
ACGGGCCCTGTGCTAGGCGGAATCACTGTCGGTGGACTCGTGGCGACAAATGAAAGCACAGTGGTGAGCGAATCCTATTGGGATAAACAGACTTCAGGGCGGGCAACATCTGCAGGCGGCACAGGCAAGACCACAGCTCAGATGAAACAGCAGGCAACCTTCACGGGATGGGACTTTACGACCGTGTGGATCATCACGGAGAACGTGACATACCCTCAGCTACGGACAGGCTGGGATGCTGGTTACCAGAATATTGGTGGCGGTTGGCGACGGCTCTCCTGGTTCGGGGACTACATCCCGATGGGGGGTGCAGGCTGGATCTGGCACAACAAGCACGGGTTCCTCTACGCGCCGGCCAGCAGCACACCGCAGAACGTCTGGATGTATGCTCAGGACATGGGGTGGCTTTACACCGGCAATGCGTTGTACCCGTTCCTGTATCGCGCTGGCGACGGTGCCTGGCTCTGGTACAACGGGGCACGGAATCCGCGCTGGTTCTTCAATTACAGCGCTAGCGCATGGGAAAGCCGGCCCTAGCCACGACGATGGTGCAATCCGGCGGTTCACAGGCAGACCATCCCCCCCTGTCCGCTTTTGCCCTGGAAAATCAAACCGCTTTTGAGCGGCCGCCGATACGGGCAAACTTGCGGCTTTACTGATTCCCTTTTTTGTATAACCTGTATGCAACAGGCAACCTTCCAAAACGAAAGGCGATATCCAATGACTGACGCACGGGAAATACGCTTTACACCGCTTCATGCCCTGCACCTCTCGCTGGGGGCGAAAATGGCACCCTTCGGCGGATTTGAAATGCCCATCCAGTATGAAGGTATTTTCCGCGAGCACCACGCCACCCGTAACGGGGCAACCCTGTTCGATACCTGCCACATGGGCGAATTCATCCTGAACGGCCCCGGAGCGCTCGGCACATTGGAAACACTCGTCACCTGCCCCCTTGCCGATCTCCAGGCCGGGGCCTGCCGCTACGGACTGATGTGCGCCGAGGACGGCGGACCCCTGGACGATCTGATCGTTTACCGCGAGGCCGCCGAACGATTCATGATCGTCGTCAACGCAGGCACACAGGACGCCGATTTCGAATGGATCGCCTCGCATGCCGGTCCCGGTGCCTATCTCGAGAACCGCTCCGCCCATCTGGCCAAGATCGACCTGCAGGGCCCGCAGTCCCCGGAGGTGCTTGATGTGATGATCCCCGGCGCGGGCAGTCGCCTCGGATACTTCCGGTTCCGCCCGTCCGCCTGGCGTGGCCACGAGGTCACCGTCAGCCGCACCGGCTATACTGGCGAACGCGGTTTCGAAATCTACCTGCCACCGGAAGCGGCGGAACCCTTCTGGCGGGAAGCCATGCGGCACGGGGCGGTTCCCGCCGGACTGGGTGCCCGCGACACCCTGCGCCTGGAGGCCGGACTGCCGCTCTACGGCCACGAGCTGCGCCGCGACCGCAATGCCGCGACCGCCGCCATCCCGCGGGCCATTGCATCCGGAAAGCCGTTTATCGGTGCCAGCGCGCTCCGTTCCCCGTCCGCCCGCCGCCGGACCCTCGCCGGCCTGCTGCTGGATGGCCGCCAAGCCGCACGCCAGGGTGACACGGTCCTGTCCGCCGTCGAGGACCGCGTCATCGGCGAAATCACCAGCGGCAGCTTTTCCCCGACCCTGGGAACCGCTATCGCCCTGTCCATCATCAACGCGGAAGACTGCGCGACCGGAAACGCCCTGCGGATCCAGACATCCCGCAAGACGCTCGCCGCCACCGTGACCCGCCTTCCCTTCCACACCGGTTCCGCACGGGACCTGTAACAGCAGGATTAACGAACACCATGGAATGCGCATTCCATGTTGACGACTCCGGGGAAATGCGATAAACGTCCTGCCATTGAGTCTTCTGCGGCGGGTCGCGTCGAAGGACTGGCTCGTGCAGAAGCCAGTGACAGGTACGGGAGGATTTCATGTTTCTGAACGGCCTCAGTCCGGACGAAATCGGCATTATCGAAACCATCGGGGACGTGAAACGCTATCCGGCAGGATCGTTCCTGATGCGCGAGGGGGAGGCAGGAACATCGTTTATCCTGATCCTGAGCGGCACCGTGGAGGTGCGCAAGAGCCTGCGGGGCGGAAAATACAAGAAACTCGCGGATCTGAAAGTCTGCGATCTGATCGGCGAAATCGGGTTCCTGGGTGTCCACAACCGTACCGCCAGCGTGGTGGCGCTGGAAGAGTCGGAGGTGATGGAATTCCAGCGTGAAGCCTTCCTGAGGAATGCCACCCCGACGGCATTCGAAATATTCACATTTTTCGTGTTGACAGCCCCATGCTGTTTGTAAGAAAGTTGCGACGTTGGGGATGCTATTCCGGCTGGTCTCAG
>CAZGBW010000415.1:0-2349 GCA_964523995.1 uncultured Victivallales bacterium
CTGGAAATCGCGCTGATCGAGAACCTCCAGCGCGAGAACCTGAACCCGATCGAGGAAGCGGAAGGCTATCGCGAGCTGGCCGACGGGTTCAGCCTCACACAGGAGGAAATCGCCTTGCGCGTCGGCAAGGCCCGTGCCTCGGTCGCCAACGCCCTGCGCCTTCTTTCGCTGCCGGACGAGGTCCGGGCCATGCTGGCGGACGGGCGACTCTCCACGGGGCACGCCAAGGCGCTCATGGCGCTCGAGATCCCCCAGGAACAGCTCCTGACCGCCCGTCGCGTGGTTGACGAGGGCCTCTCCGTCCGCGCCCTTGAGAAACTGATCCGGCGCACGGCGTCCTCGCCCCTCCGCCCGCGCGCCGCCAAACCGGACCTGCCCGCCGCGCATATCCGCTATCTCTCCGAGAAGCTGCATTCGCATTTCGGGACCAGCATCCGCATCCAGCCCTGCAAGACGTTTGCAAACGGCAAGAAGGGGAAAGGCTGCATCGAGATTGACTTCTTCTCGAACGATGATCTCGATCGCGTGCTCAACCTGCTCGGTCTTGATCATGAGGAATAGCGTTGCCCTTATCCTGCTGCTGGCGCTTGCCGGCTGCAACTTGGCGGCGGACTCCCCGCTGGCGCAACGCCAGGCCGCCCTGGTGGATGTCGAGGCGCTTTCCGGCGAACAGGCGCTCGGTTACGTCAGTCAACTGGTGTCCATCACCCCGCGCCACTCCGGCTCCGCCGGGGCGGAACAGGCCGCCCGGTTCATCCGCGACACCATCGCACCGTTTACAGACACCTGTGAGATCGATAGCTTCCAGGATCAGACGTCGGATGGACAGTTGACGTTTCACAACGTCATCGCCACCCTGCGCGGAACCGGATCGGAGACCGTGATTCTTGGCTCGCATTTCGACACGAAGAGCGGAATCAGCGACACGTTCCAGGGGGCCAACGATTCCGGGTCCAGCACCGGACTGCTGATCGAGCTGGCCCGCGTTCTGCGCCAGCAGCCGAGGCTGCCCTTCCATGTGGTGTTCGCGTTCTTCGACGGCGAGGAGTGCATTCGGGAATACGGTCCGCAGGACGGGTTGCACGGCAGCCGCCATTATGTCCGGCAGCTTGCCGACACCGGCGCGCTCGACGCGGTACGCGCCGTCATCATCCTCGACATGATCGGGGACAAGGACCTGACCGTCACGATTCCGCGCAACACATCCAACACGCTGGCCGCGCTCGTGTTCAAGGCCGCGCAAGCCGAGGGAGTGCGCCAGCGCTTCCGCTTTGCCGCCGGGGCCGTTCTCGATGATCACGTCCCGTTTCATGAAAAGAAGAGACCAGCGCTCAACCTGATGGATTTCGAATACGGCACCGCCCCCGGGCGGAATGATCTCTGGCATACGGATCATGACACCCTCGAGAACATCTCCGCGGACAGCCTGCAAACCGTCGGCCGCGTCACCCTGCGCATGCTAAACGCCCTGGCTGCTGCGATTGGTCGTGACGCTTCCCAACCATAATCAAGCAAGGGTTTCTTCTGTATCCATGTCCCGTATGCCGCCGGCATCCCCCTTTGAACGTTATCAAAACGTGAAGGATCGGATTGCTATTTCTTTTCCTGCCGTTTGCGGGTAGATTGCCCCCCGATGAAACTGATTGATAAACATCTGTTCCGGCAACTGCTGGTGCCGCTGGCCTACTGTTTCGGGGGCTTTGCGATGGTTCTGGTCGTCAGCGAGATGTTCGGCGACATCAGCCGGATCCTGGAAGCCCGCCCGGGCTGGCTGCTGGTCCTGCGCTTTTATCTGGCGACCCTGGGACCGATGCTGCAGTTCCTTGCGCCCGCCTCGCTGATGCTCGCGACGCTCTATGCCCTTTACACCCTGACCCGCAACAGCGAGCTGATCGCCATGCGCGCCTGCGGTGTCAGTATCTGCCGGCTGATGATGCCGTTTGTCGCGGTCGGGTTCCTTCTCAGCGTGATCACGGGCATCCTGAACGAAGTCTGGGTGCCGCACGCCTTTGAATGGGCGGAGGGGATCAAGTCCAGCCGCTTCAATATCGTCAACACGAACACCATGGAGCGCTGCATCTTCCTCAACCCGGAAGCCCACCGGCAGTGGGTCGTCGAGGAGCTCGATGCCAGGCGTCCGGAGGTTTTGCACCACGTGGAGGTAAAACAGGAATGCCCGGATGGGCGGCGCCTCTATGTGATCAGCGCCGACCGGGCGGAATACCTCGACAGGCAATGGTGGTTCTCCAGCCCGATGATCCAGCGTTTCGGCGACAACGACAATCCGGTCGGGGCGCAGGTCCCCATGGGCGCGACCCGGAACAGCATCCTGGAGATGCGCGAGTTCGA
>CAZGBW010000416.1:0-2349 GCA_964523995.1 uncultured Victivallales bacterium
GAAGAACCGCCGGACCCGCGCTGAAATTGTAGATTCTGCTCATCGTATTCTCCTGACCATCGCTTTGCGCTTTGCCGCGCGTTTCCTGTCAAATCGAGGATCGAACGCTAGCCGATCCGTGCGCCTCCCGTCAATCTTTTGTTACGGTTTGCCGGCGCGATTTCGCGGCGTTCCTGAAATAAGGCTTGTATGGCAGGCGTGTTTCCGGCAGAATGACCCGTTCATTTATCGGTACAGATCAGGTTAACAACGGGCTTTGGAGCATCACATGGCGAGGAAATTCCCCCTTCAGAAGATTCGTAACATCGGCATCATGGCGCATATCGACGCGGGCAAGACCACTTGCAGCGAGCGCATTCTTTTCTACTGTGGCCGCACGCACAAGATCGGCGAGGTGCATGACGGCGCGGCGATCATGGACTGGATGGACCAGGAGCAGGAGCGCGGCATCACGATCACCTCGGCTGCCACGACAGCCGAGTGGAAAGAGCACCAGATCTCGCTGATCGACACCCCCGGGCATGTGGACTTCACGGCGGAAGTGGAGCGGAGCCTGCGCGTGCTGGACGGCGCGGTGGCGCTCTTCTGCGCGGTCGGCGGGGTCCAGCCGCAATCGGAGCAGGTCTGGCGGCAGAGCGAGAAGTACAGTGTGCCGAAAATCGCGTTCATCAACAAGATGGACCGGACCGGGGCGGATTTCTTCAGCGTGGTGAGCCGCATGCACAGCGCACTTGGCGCCAACGCCGTGCCGGTGGTCATTCCGATCGGCAAGGAGGACACGCTGCGCGGCGTGGTGGACCTGGTGAAGATGAAGGCCATTTTTTTTGAGGACAAGGACAACGGGTCCATCCTCCGGGAGGAGGAGGTTCCCGAGGATCTCCAGGAGATTGCCGAGGAATGGCGCGCGAACCTGGTAGAGAAGAGCGCGGAGCAGTGCGACGAGCTGCTGGAAAAGTTCCTGGAGGGGGTTGACCTGACGGAAGAGGAGATCAAAGGGGCCATCCGGACAGCCACGATTGCCCGCAAGATTGTCCCGGTGTACTGCGGTGCCGCCTTCAAGAACAAGGGTGTGCAGCCGCTGCTGGACGGCATCGTGGATTTCCTGCCGTCACCGGAGGATATCCCCCCGATCATCCATGCGCATGACGAGGAGAATGTCCGGCATCATAACGACACCGAACCGTTTTCGGCGCTGGCGTTCAAGATCATGAGTGACAAGCATATGGGCAAGTTCACCTACATCCGGATCTATTCCGGAACGCTCAATGCCGGCGACGTCCTGTACAATTCGAGCCGCGAGAAGACCCAGCGGGCGGGACGCCTGCTGAGGATGCATGCGAACCGCCAGGAGAATATCGACCAGGCGCATGCCGGCGATATCATCGCGGTGGTGGGCCTGTCGGATACCCGGACCGGTGACACCCTCTGCGACAAGGCGCATCCGATCGTGCTGGAGTCCATCGAGTTCCCGGCGCCGGTGATCTCGATCAGCATCAAGCCGGAAAGCCGCAACGACAGTGACAAGATGGGCGAGGCCCTGCACAGGCTGGCGGATGAGGATCCGACGTTCCTGGTGCATTTCGACGACGAGACGGAGGAGACGATCATCTCCGGCATGGGCGAGCTGCATCTGGAGGTGCTTGTCGAGCGGCTGAAGCGTGAATTCGGGGTGATCTGCCAGGTCGGGCGGCCGGAAGTGGCTTACCGCGAGACGGCGACGATGGTGGTGGACGGCGACTACAAGCACTCGAAGCAGACCGGTGGCCGCGGCCAGTACGGCCATTGCTACCTTCGGCTGGAGCCGTGCGATCCGGGTCATGGCTTCTCGTTTGTCAACGAGGTCCGGGGCGGCAACATCCCGTCCGAGTTTATCCCGGCGGTCGAGAAGGGCGTTATCCGCGCGATGGTGAAGGGACCGTACGCGGGCTATCCGGTGGTGGACATGAAGGTGACCGTTTTCGACGGATCGTCGCACGATGTGGACTCGAACGAGTTCGCGTTCATCGAGGCGGCGCGCGTCTGTTTCCGCTCGTTGTTCATGAAGGCGCAGCCGGAGCTGCTCGAGCCGGTGATGTCGGTGGAAGTGGTGACGCCGGAGGATTACATGGGTGGCATCACCGGTTCGATCTGTTCGCGCCGCGGCCGGATCGAGAGCATGGACGATCAGCACGGGTACAAGCTTGTGCGCGGGATGGTGCCCTTGAGTGAGATGTTCGGGTATTCGAACGATCTGCGCACGATGACGTCGGGGCGCGGTTCGTTCACGATGCACTTTGAACGCTATGAGGCGGTGCCGTTCTCGCTGGCGGAGGAGATCATCAAGAAACGCCGCGAGCAGAACAAGATCCG
>CAZGBW010000417.1:0-2344 GCA_964523995.1 uncultured Victivallales bacterium
AAAGCGGCGACGGACGCCCGACGTATTCACGCAGATAGTACTCAAGCTCTTTTTTGAACGCCGGATCCTTCCGGGCTACCTTGTAAATGCGCTCCAACTCGCGAAGCGGCTCGATTAACGTTTCAGGCACAAAGATGCCGCCGTACGGGCCGAAGTGCCCCCTTTTATCCGGTTGAGTCGATTTCATGGCCGTCACAATAAGCGAGACGCCGCCTCGTTTCCACAAAAAGGATAAAAGAAAAGCGGAGAGCTATTGGAAAAAGAGCCCGGTGCGCAGGGTGTAGCTATCGCCGAATTGCAACTCAGCGGACCGTCCGTCAACCTGCTGGTCGAAGTCCTGAAGTTTGGTATAGGCCGCGCCGGTGAAAATGCCCCAATGCTCACCGATCTGATACTGGAGGTCGGCTCCGACATATGCGCCGAGGAGAAACTCTTCTTCCGTATCGCTTCCGGAAGCCAACGCTCCGTCGCGATAGGAAAAATCGCTCCGCATCCAGGCCACCGTGCCGCCCGCCGACGCGGTCAAGCGCAACTTTTTCGTCAACGTAAAAGAGAGCGTCGGCCCGAAGTCGAATCCGAAAAGGTTGGCGTCGAGCGTGCGGCTGGTCAGAATCGACGGCCCGGCGGCATAGGTGGTGCTCCGCGTCGTCGGTGTATCGTTGATGACGGGATACCCCGGAGTCGGGGTTGGGTACCCGCTGTAGGAACCGGTCAATAAGGCTCCGGCTGTATAGCTATAGGTGTCGGAAATGGTCTCGACGGTGGTGCTTGCAAGGGCTGCGTTGTCCAGCTCGATGCGTTGCCAGCGAAAGGCGGCGCGCAGGCCAAAATTCAATTTTTCATTTTCGGTGAGATTCTCCTGCCAGTAAACTTCAAGCGCAGGCTGAGCCTCATCTTGCGAGCCGGATGAACTGTTTGCATCGATGATCGTCTGCGCACTGTTCAATTTCAGCGTGCCACCGCCACCTGGATTATTGACAACCTGCGCCCCTGCGGCCTGATCATAGCCGTAGTAGCGGGTCTGACCGGGAATTATGGGGGGCGTTTCGGTGATCACATATCCATCGTCGTAGGTGCGGTTGCCGATAGTATCCGGGCTGGTGGAGCGCCCCTGCGATTCAGCGGACGTGCGAAAGTCCGCTTTATAGTTGAAGGTGGCCCCGCCGCTCACGCCGAATTCGGCGCGAGCGGAGAAACAGGCGGCAAAGCAGATGATGATGATTTCTTTTTTCATTTAAGATTTCTCCGTTTAGTCGGCTTGAATGACGCGATAGAAGCGGACGCTTCCGGCGGGTTCGGTGACCGGCGGACCGGAGTCCACCCACTGCACTTGTTTGGTCAACGCGGTAATTGGCGGATAGGCCGTTTCCCAAGGGCCGCTCACGGCTGGAGCGTATTGGATATAGTACGTTTTTCCGACAACTGCATTAAACCCGATGACAAAATCCGACCCGCTCTTCATCTGCCCGCTCAGTGTGATTTCATTGGCCTCGTCGAGTTCTACGTCCGGTTGCTCCAGACTGAGGGATACCGATACCGTTCCAGTGGGCGTGATGCCCATCTGCGCGGTGTAGTACTGGAGGGTGAAGTCCATCCCCAACCCTGCGCCCAATGTACCAACCCAATGAATTTCGGAATGGCCGTTCGGGTCGGTGCCGGTCGCGTTATACAGTTTCGCTCCGGCGGTGATGTTCGAGACGGTCAAAGTGACCGACTGTGCGGGATAAGCCGATATGTTGGTTACGCTGACCGTCTGTTCGAACAGGCCGTTCGCCAGATTCATGACAACAGATCCAGCGCTCCATGTCGGCAGGTCATCCGTGACATAGACTGTAATTTCGGTATCCACGTAGAAGCCCTGATAACCGGGCTCGGTCCATTCTCTCACGGTAAGGGTTGCCGTACCCGACCCGCCTGATTTGTACGCCAGACTCAGCGTTCCAGCGGCAGCATCGATTACCGCTGAGACCAGTCCCGGATTGGAGTTGTTGATAATCTGATAACTCTTGCCGACGCCATGGAATAGATCATTCAGGTTGAGAATATCGCCCGAACCGGCGCTGGCAACCCCGTTGGTGATCTGCTGTTTGATGTACGGCGTATTGGTACTGACCGGCACTTCGATGATGTTCGAATCGAGGCTGGAGCCGTACTGGTTGGCGGCGCGAACACGGTAGTAATAGGTCACTCCGTCCGTCAGGCCCGTCACCAGACAGGCGGTTGCGTTGCCGGCATTCCAATTGCCATACATACCGGTATAGCTTGTGAAGGTGTTGGTTTGCGACACATCGATCAGATAGTTCGTTGCCCCTTCTGAAGACGTCCACCGGGCCGTGAACCGGTC
>CAZGBW010000418.1:0-2322 GCA_964523995.1 uncultured Victivallales bacterium
CCTTTTGGCGGTGCCCCCATCAATGCATTGCCGGGCATATTTTCCAATTGCCACGGAAGGCACAACCGCCTACCATGCTCTTCATTGCGAGCGTTCCCGGCATCAGGCGAAGTATGGCGGATGAATACGGTTCGGGTACAATAGGAGAGGATCATGGAAATCCTGACTGGAGTGTTGCTGGGTTTTGCGGCTTGGTTCATCGCGCGTTTCTTCCTGACGGGTTGGTACGCGGTTGGTCCGAACCAGCGGGCGGTGAAGACGGTCTTCGGTCGTGCTCAGCGGCTGGGGACCCTGACAAGCCTTGATGACGCGATCGCCGAATCCCTGAGGGAATCGGAGAAGGAGCGATACTGCTATCCGCAGGTCCGGGTCATCCAGCCGGGCGGTCCCTATTTCAAATGGCCGTGGGAACACGTATACAAGGTCTCGGTCGCCACGGAAACGGCCAACATGGCGTTTGATCCGGAGTCGCCCACGGCGAATCGCAACGGCACGGTACTCGATGCGGTGACGAAGGATCAGTTGAATACGGGGTTGACGGGCCAGATCCGCTTCCAGGTATCCGAGCGGAACCTGTATGCCTACATCTTTGGCGTGACCAATCCGATTGCGCACGTGATGGGCTACTTCGTGTCGGTACTGCGCGAGCGGATCGCCACTTTCGAGGCCCCGCGGAAGACGGAGGCGGTTGGGGGACCGGATACCGTGTTGGTCGAGGGCATTTCGATCAACGATCTGCGCAAGAACCTGCGGGACCTGAACGAGCACATGGACAGGGAATGCCGGTGTTCGCAGGCACGGTACGGGATTCTGCTTGACGCTTCCCTCATCACCGGAATAGACCCACCACCTGAAGTGGAGTCGGCATTGGCGGCGATCAACACGGCACACAACCAGGTGTCCTCGGATATCAGCCTGGCGACTGCCGCGGCGGACCAGCGCATCGTCGAGTCCAGGCGCGCCGTGGAGATCGAGACGCTGAAGGCTGAGGCGGATGTCGAGCCGCTGCGGCGTCTGACCGACCAGTTGACGATACTCAAGCAGAGCGGAGAGGCGGCGATGCGCGCGTATGTGCGGAATGTGAAGCTGGCTCTGTTCTCCCACGCCAAACGCGTCATCGCGGAGGTGAAATCATGAGCCCAGTCCTGATGTCCGCGGTTGTCTCCTTTTTCGTTCTGATGATCGGCGTGCCGGTGGTGCTTGGCGTGGCTCGCCTTTTCGGTGTCTATGCCATCGTGCGCGAACGCCAGTGCTGCGTGTACGTGTTGTTCGGAAAGGTGATTGGAATCCTTGACGCTCCAGGACTCTATTTCCTCTGGCCGCGATTGGGATGGAAGTCGCTGTTTGTGGCGTGGCTGGGACGCTGTCATGTCGCCGATATGCGCCTGGATCAGGCGTACCTGCGCAGTCAACCTGTCAACTCCGAGGAAGGTGCGCCGATGGGGATCGGCATCTGGTACGAGATGTTCATCAGCGATCCGGTGGCCTACCTTTTCAAGAATGCGGATCCGCGCGGGTCGCTGGCTGCCAACGTGGGGAACTCCACGGTCCGATGCCTGAGCAACCTGCCGTTGGCGAAGATGCTGGTGGATCGGCATCCCATGAGTCGGACAGTGCGCGAGGAGGTCACGCCCAAGTCGAATGAATGGGGCTACAGTCTAGGGTCCATCTACATCCGCAAGGTCCACTTCCGCGATCCCGAAATGATACGGCAGATTGAGAGCAAGGTGGTGAATCGCCTGCGGCAGGTTACCGCCGCCATCCGGCAGGATGGGGCGAACCAGGTCAGCATCCTGAGGAGCACGGCGGAGCGCCAGGCGGCGATCGAGTTCGGCAAGGCTTCGGCCGTGCGGCCGGCCATCGTCGGTAAGGCGATGGCGGACATCTGCAGTGACGCTGAAGTGGCTCAGACGATGTTCGATATCCTGGAAACACAGCGGATCGTGGAGAGTGAATGTAATCTCACACTGCTGCGGATACCCGTACAAGGCCTGCTGGCCGACCTGCTAGCTGCGGAGCCGGATGTCGCCCAGGCCGCCAGCATGCGAAACCTGGCTATGAAGACGCACGAGGGTTTGACCTCCTTGCCGAAAGCAGCACCGGCGAAATGAGTCTGGTCGCCTGCGCATGCGGATGAGGGTGGGGGAGATTGGCATGTCAAAGAGGAAAACAGACCGAAACAAGCTCGCCGGATCGCATTCGTCAAGATCATTGCCACCAGGCCATGGGAAGGCAATACGGCCAAGGGCCGAAGTGCAGGTCCCTGTGCGGTCCGCACAAGTGCCGGATGACGGCGATGCGCTAGCGCCCGATGACGCCCGG
>CAZGBW010000419.1:0-2319 GCA_964523995.1 uncultured Victivallales bacterium
ACGGAGGGAGATTTTGTCTCTTGACATCCGCCTCTAATGGATGACCCCTTTGCATATGCCAGCGAATACAGGGGACGGTCGATCACCGCGCACTGCCACCACCCCTCGAAACGCTCCAGAACCTGTTCATAGTCCGGTTTTAATCGAAACATCGGATTCCCCCTGTTCTCTGTTTTTCTAGTCCTTGTTTATTACGAAACGGCTGCCGACGCGCTGCCTGCCGGCGAAATAACGCGCTCGTGCGGAAATACAATCTGGCGTTGCCCGGGCGTCAGGCGTTGGAGCAGCGCTTGCGAAGGCCGGTACGGATGCCGGAAAAAGCCCCAGGAGGGACCGTAGCGGTACACCGCGATCCGACGCTGTCCCGGATTCACGCGCCTGGCGGACCCATGGCAGATGGCGTCCACAAACAACAGCGCATCGCCTGCTTCCAGGTGTACTTCCATGCCGCCGGTGATGCCGTCGCACGATGCCGCCTCGTCCGTTTTCATGGCGTATTTCGCAATCTCGGGATGCACGAAATTTGATTTGTGACTGGCCGGGATCACGACCGTCGCCCCGTCTCCCGGCCCGATGTCGTTCAAGGCCATCAGCACATTGACCTGACCGCAGTTGAACCGCTGGTTATGCACGTGAAACTGGCAGCGTTTCACCCATGGGACGGGCCCGGAGTGGATCCCGATCGCTTCTCCCGGCCCGCGAATGCTGGCGAAGTTCTCGTCGATGAACAAGGGGCCATGCGTGCAGTCAAAGGAGCTTTCCCCGCCGATAAAGCACTTGACATGCTCAAACCAGGCCGGGCTGTCTATCAGGTATTCCCACGGTTCACCTGCCTCATAGATCTGCTGTAGATTCAAGCCCTCGCTGGCGCTGCTGAAAAAATGACCATGCACATGGCCCCGCCATTCGCCGGGCTTCATATCCATCATGCCGTCCAGGCTCGCGTTCAATGCCCGGAGCACCGTCTCGGGTATCGCCTTGCGCAGAATCACGAAACCATTCAAGTCAAACAGGTAACGTTCCATTTCTGTCATACCGGCACTCTCCTTTCTGATTTGTCGTTCTTCACGAAACACAAGAAGGATAAGACTTTCATTTTTTAAAATCTATCGCTATAAAGCGTGAGTATGTACTAATGAGTAAGATTACCTGTCAGTGGATTCTGGTATGATGCCAACCCCGCAACACAACCTTGCGCCGCCGCTGCCTGCCGAACCCTTCCGTTTTTCAGCCTGGGAGGGGCCGGTTGGCCTCATGGCGCTGCCGCATAGCCACCCGGACGTCGAGGTCAATCTCCTCCTGCACGGGCAATTGACCTATATTCACGGGGGCGGGCAGCAGCGTCTGCTTGCCGGGCAGTTGACCGCCTTCTGGGCCGGGCTGCCGCATATCGTGTACGACATCAGTGCGGATGCGCGTATGCTGTGGCTGATCATCCCCCTGAGCGATTTCCTGAGCATGGACCTGCCGGCGGTGTTCACACGCGCCCTGCTCAAGGGCGATTTCGCGCGGGCCGATACCGATCTGGCGGGACGGGACCGGATTGACCGGCATCTGCTGCAAGGTTGGGTGCAGGATCTTCACGAACCCGGACCGGCGGCGGAGGTGGCGCGGCGGGAAGTCAGCGCGCGTCTTCACCGGCTGGCGCTCGTCTGGCGGTCGTCGCCTTCGACCGCTCACCTGCCTGCCGGCGCGGCACGACAGGCGCTGCGGGTTTTCGAGATCCTCTCGCGGCAGAGCACCACGCTTGAATCGGTGCAGGAGATTGCCGGGCAGGTCGGGCTGCATCCCAAATACCTGATGCAGAACTTCAAGCGCACCTTCGGTATCGGGCTCTGGGAATATCTCATGCGCATGCGCATCGGCCATGCCCAGCGCCTGCTGTTGACCACCGACACCAGCGTCACGGGAGCGGCCATGCAATCGGGGTTCAGCACCACCAGCGCTTTCTACCGGGCATTCCGGCTCTACACCAACGGGATGACCCCCGCCGCCTTCCGGAAAACAGGGGCCGCCCTTGGTTGTGCGTTATCCAATGCTGGCGGTCCCGCTGGCGTTCGCGCCGCCGCCGGAGCCTAAACGCCTGCAACAGCAACTCGAACGCGACTTGGAGGCCAATCTGGCAACTGTATTGGGGTCACATCTCGATAATCTATAATTGCTCAATATCTATGCGTACCGGACTTGCCATGCGCGATGGAAGAAACACCTGGACAACGCTGTCATATTATTTCTCGATTATCGAGATGTGACCCCTTTGCATGATGCGGCGGCAACTTTTATGTGCGGGACAAGGTGCTTTGGGCATGGATTGCGCTG
>CAZGBW010000420.1:0-2309 GCA_964523995.1 uncultured Victivallales bacterium
TGATAAAATCAACGACGATCAATACGATAAATCAACCGATGGTGCAAAATTCAGGCTATAACTTCAACTGCCCGCCCATCTATAAGAGATTCGAGTGTACGAGTATGTGTATGAGTAAGGATGCTGACGCCGCATGAGCCATGTCTCTTCGTACTCGTACACTTACTCGTACACGCAGATCTCTCCCCTCCCCATCATTTTCCAAAAGTTACCAACCTGTTTTCGCCCGGCACCCGGAAGCCGTTGCATTACGTCGAACCGGTGGGTTTCTCCAGTTTGTGGCTGGCCTTGGGCTCGTCGATGATCATGTCCTCGAGCGCCGCCCCCGGCGGAATCATCGGGAAAAGGTTGTCGGTCTTCTCCACGATGGCATTGATCACGCAAGGCCCCCCGTTGAAGTCCATCGCCCGCTGCAGGATTTTCCGGATATCGGCCGCCCGCTTGAGCGTGAAGCCTTTGGCCCCCGGAAAGCTGTCCGCCAGCATCGCGAAGTCCGGGCTGCCCTCCAGGTCCACGCCGCTCTTGCGGTCCTCGTAGAAGAGCGTCTGCCACTGGCGCACCATTCCCAGGTAACGGTTGTTGAGGACCAGCACCTTCACCGGGACCTTGTTCACCGCGGCCGTTGCCAGTTCGCACATGGTCATCTGGAAACCGCCGTCGCCGACCACCGCCCAGACCTGCCGGTCCGGATTCCCCAGTGACGCGCCGATCGCCGCGGGCAACCCGTAGCCCATGGTGCCGGCCCCGCCACTGCTCAGCCAGGTGTGGGGGATCTCGGTCTTGCAGAACTGCGCCGCCCACATCTGGTGCTGTCCCACGTCGGTCACGATGATCGCCTTGCCGCGGGTCATGTCGTTGAGCACTTCCAGGATCTGCTGCATCTTCAAGCCGCCGCGCTTCTTGTAGCCCAGCGGATAACGACGCTTGTACCCGTCAATGGTTTCCAGCCACGTTTCGGTTTTCAACTCGCCGACCAGCGGCAGCAGCTTCTCGAGCACCTTCCGGGCATCGCCTTGGCAGTAATGCGTGCACTTGATCATGCGCCCGAATTCCGCCGCGTCGATGTCGATATGGATCCGGACCGCATCGCGGCAGAACATCGAGGCCTTGCCGATAATGCGATCATCATAGCGCGAGCCCACCGACATGATCAGGTCGCAGTCCACCACCGCCTTGTTCGCGTATGCCGTGCCGTGCATGCCGAGCATGCCAAGCGACAGCGGGTGCGATTCCGGAAAGGCTCCCTTGCCGAGCAGGGTGGTGGTCACCGGCGCCTTCAGTTTTTCCGCCAGCGCCAGCAGCACCCCGTTCGCATCCGCCAGCAGCGCCCCGTGCCCCGCCAGGATCACGGGCCGGCGCGATTTGTTCAGCGCGGCCGCGATCTGCATCACGCTGGCCTCGTCCGGTTCGCCGATGCCGGGATGGTACCCCGGCAGGTCCATTTCCGGGTAGAGATCGCCACTGAAGGGCCCGGAACTGCGGTCCTTCGGTATGTCAATCAGCACCGGTCCCGGACGACCCGTGCTGGCGATATGAAAGGCCTCCCGGATGATTCGCGGAATATCGTTTGTATTCTTGACCAGGTAGCTGTGCTTCACCACCGGCATCGTGATGCCGAACACATCCGCCTCCTGAAAGGCGTCCTTGCCTAACATGGAGCTGATCGTCTGTCCCGTGAGCACGATCATCGGCACGGAATCCATGTGCGCGGTCAGAATGCCGGTAATGGTGTTTGTTGCCCCCGGCCCGCTGGTCACCAGCACCACCCCCGGCCTGCCGGTCGCCCGCGCATAGCCGTCGGCCATGTGGGCGGCGCCCTGTTCGTGACGCACCAGGATCAGTTTGATTTTCGAGCCGACCAATGCATCAAACATCGGCAATGCCGCCCCGCCGGACAACCCGAAAATATAGCTCACCCCTGCATTCTCAAGACACCTCACCAGTGCCTCGCCGCCTGTCATTGCCTTCTCGCTCATTTCATGCCTCCTTTGCGCCGCCTGCAACATATACGGTTTAAAAACAGTTATAATTCGCGCAAGCAGGACAGAACTTACAGGTAAGCAGGAGAGAAATCAACAAAAAAACAGCAAGTTGATCGAAATATATTCAAAGCAACAAAATTAAGGCCAAAAAATGGCTTAAAGCGACATGAAAATAATCATCCAGGCAAAATATCTCGATATCTTTTGCGAAAGATGAAGGGAGTAATGAAGGTGAGCTTCAGAAAAGCCGGAGAAATGTGGACAAGCAGCCTGCCCCGGACCCCGTGTTAAATGAATGGGCAGCTTATGGGGATCGGTTGACGACCA
>CAZGBW010000421.1:0-2306 GCA_964523995.1 uncultured Victivallales bacterium
CCAGCTCGCGCTCCATCCCGACGTCCACCGCCAGCACCTGCCGGAGGATTTCCTCGATCGTTGCCGCCTCGTTATAGATTGGGATCACTATCGAAAGCTTCATCCTTGACCTCCCGTTGCTACCGCCGTTCCCCCCCGAGGGTGTACCAGACCCTAGTGCAAACCGGTACCGGACGCAAGGGCGAAATGCAGGGCAAACGCATCTAAATTTCCGTCAATGTATCAACGACAAACGAAAGCCCGACGAAGCGGGTGGTTTAAGCGTACCCAACTAAGAATGGGCCACCGTGTGGGAGCAAGTGTAGGACTACGTGTCCCAACACTTCATCACCCTCTTAGTCCCACCCTTAATCTCACACTTACTTGGTTACGGTCTTAAACCACAGTCTTAGTCGATTATCGGGGGTTCCCATGCATCCACGGGACTTTTTAGATGCGTTTGCCCTGGGGGGAAATGCGTTTGAAATCCGGGAAGGTCGACCTTCCTGGAATTTACCGGATAATGTTGTTGTGCCCGCGCCGCCGCCCGTTGTAGAGTGACCCGGTGTTAAATACCTTGGACAAGGGGGGCAATGATGACTGAGCGAACGAACCCACGGATGATGGCAATAACAATTTGCGCAGCCGCGCTGCTGGCGGTCGTACCGGTGAAAGCCGCTGACTCCGGCGTTCCGTACCTCTGGCACCTCAGTGTCATGGGTGGAGGCATTGATTTCGAGGGGGATGAACCTCTGGAAGATGCCCTGCTGGGGGCCCTCGGGATCGGCTATAACCCATCCCCGCGCTGGACCCTTGAGGGTTTGGTCGAGGCCTGTCCCGAGCTGGACGGTTCCATCCGGCGCGACTGGGTTAGCGGGGAGCGGATCTCTCGCCTGGGTGAACGCGCCGGTCGTGATCTTTCCGGGACATCCGCGATCCGTCTGGCGGTTGACGGCCTGCTGCACCTTGCTCCCGAAAGCCTTTTCGATCCCTATCTGGCTGCAGGCCTGGGGCTGGTTGCCTATGAGGATGACTTCGACCATCAGTATGAACCGGTCATGCGAGTCGGCGCCGGGTTGTTTGCAAATCTTACCGACCGGGTGGCGCTGCGCCTGGATGGGCGTGTTGTGCTTGCAGGTGCGGATACGGAATTCAATTTCGTGACGACAGCGGGTGTCGTTTTCCGGTTCGGGGCAGGGCCTTCCACCGCCCCCGTGTCTGCCGCTACCGTGGATCCCGCCGCCTCTGCCGCTGTCTCCGCCTCTGCCGCCGCCTCCGCCGCATCCGCCTCCGCATCCGCCGCGGTGCCGCCACCGCCGGTGTTGAGGGTCAAGACGTTTGTCCTGCAGCTCAATTTTGAACCGGGCAAGTCGGAGATCAAGGCCGAATACCGTTCGGAACTGGATGTGATTGGCCGTCTGCTCGACCAGCAGTCCGCCGCGACGGCCCGCATTGAAGGGCACGAGCAGCCAGGCTCCGAGACGGATGAACAGGTCCTGCAGCTTCTTTCGGAGCAACGGGCGCAGGCCGTGCGCGATTACCTGAAGGACAACTGGAAGATCCGGTCCTCGCGCATGCAGACCGCCGGCCTTGGAACCGCCCGTCCGGCGGGTGAGTCGAATACGTCCGGCCAGCGGATCGAGGTCTACGTCACTCTCCCGTAGGTCCGCGCCGGTAGAACGGCAGGTAGCGGTAATAGACCTCGAGGCATAGGGCGGCCATGGCGGTTGTATAGATGCGACCTCCGCGAGGGCCGAGTTGGCATTCGGGATCCCAGCTTCCCGCCGCCGGCCCCTCCCGCCGCCGGCCCTTGAGCAGCGCGGCCTTGAGGGCCATGTTCCAGGTGGCGAACTCCGGGGCGTCGGAAAGCCGCAGCGCGAGGGTTGCATAATACCAGTAGTAGAGGTGAACCGTGCTGCGTCCCCCCGTGTTCCATTCAGGCAGGTTCCCGAGCAGGTAGGCGACGGACTCCTGCCGTCCCTGCTCGCGCACGTCCTCGCCCATGAACAACTGGCAGAACCAGCCCTCGGCCGTCATCACGGGGGTCGGACCGTGCCCCGGCTTGTAGGCATACAGACCCCCTTCGCCCTTGCGTACCTGGTCAAGCCACATGCCCGCCCAGGAAAAATGCCGCATGGGGATCTCGATCCCCGAGATCTCTGCACTCTTCAGGGCCAGGATCTGCCAGCCCAGGACCGAGGTGTCGCTGTCGATTCGCGGTTCATAGCGCCAGGCCGCCTCCGGATTCTGCGCTTTCATGATGAAGCCGGCTGCCAGGCGCGCGGCAACGGCAAGCCGCTCATCGCCGGTGAGGGACGAGGATTCGC
>CAZGBW010000422.1:0-2296 GCA_964523995.1 uncultured Victivallales bacterium
TTCTTAAGCCCGGCCAGCAATGCCGGGTAATGGTAAAGGCCCTCGGCCATCCGGCATCCCGGCCATGTCCACGGCACGGTCCCTTTTCCATCGGCCACCCCGGGTTCCGGCCGGTGTCCGCCAACATGGCAATGCGCGATGTAATCGCCGAGGATCTCCATGGCAATGCCCGTGGTCTCGAACCCGTCGCTGACCATGTTCTGCGGATCGAAGATCACGCCCGTGTGTGCCGGGTCGAACATGCCGACGATCCGGAGCGCCAGCGATGCGCTTGGATGAATGGTGCCCCCGTGTATTTCCAGCAGGATCTTGACACCCGTTCCCTTCGCCAGGTCGATCACGCGCGAATAACCGGCGACGGTCTCCTCATGGATCTCGCGGTAGGAGCGGGTCCCGTTATAGCCGGCGGAGGCCCCCACGCGGATAAACGGTGCCCGGGTGGCCACCGCACCGTCCAGCAGCAGCTTGACCTGCTCCAAATCGAGGCAGGTCACGGAGGATGCAATGCCAGCCAGGGCCAATCCGTGATCCCCCAGGATTTGCACGATGCTCGCGGCCAGCTGTCTGAAATTCTCGGGCGTGATGTCGTTGCGGTGATTTCCCCAGATCGAGGGCGGCATGGCGCGCTGCGCGTCGGCAACGCGGCGGACGCGCAGCTCCACCCCGTCGAAGCCGAGGCTCTGGAGCAGCCTGGCTTGTTCAAGCAGGGTCAATGTTGGCAACGCGACCGTGGTCGCCGAGTATTTCATCACAGAGTCCGCCTTTCGTTCTGGACATGAGCATCATCAAGGATACGCCCCGCTCCTGCCTTCACGACTTGCTCAGTATCAAATACCGGCGGGAAAGTCCAGCGTTGCGAAATGGAATGGCTGATGACTGCCTTGCAACGCTGGACTTGTGCAGGCCTTGTTGCTAGAGTTTGCCGCGTGCCCGCTCTGTCGGGGCCTGATGGCGGAAAGGGAAGCATGAACAGCATCGTACCAGTACTCGTGGTGGGGGCCGGTGGTTTTATCGGCTCTGTCCTGCGGTACATGCTAAGCCTTGCCGGCCAGATGCTCTCCCTCACCTTTCCGCATGGAACCCTGTGGGCGAATCTTTTGGGGTGCCTTGTGCTCGGCATCGTGACCGCCCTTGCCGCCGAGACGGGGACCCTCTCTCACCCGACCCGCCTTTTCCTGGCAACGGGCCTCTGCGGTGGATTCACAACCATGTCCACATTCACCCATGAGACCGTTCAGTTTGCCCGGAATTCCGAGTATTTGTACGCTGGCGTGTATACCGTCGCGACCATCGCGGGCTGCGCGGCCATGTTTTATATCGGGCTTCTTGCTGTCAAGCTGGTCATGAAGGCGAAAGGGTAGCGAAGGGGTAGCATGACACTCAATCAACTCGCGAAGGAGACGGGGAAGAGCCCGCAGGTGATCCTCAATATCATCAGCCGCTACGGGTTGGAGAAAACCCGGATATTCTCCGCGGGGTATGCTGTTCTCCTTCGCAAGCTGATCGCGCTATCGATCTGTTCCGTGACGCAGAAGGACACCGAGACGCTGCTGTTGCGGGAGAAGAACCTTCTCAAGCTGCTCAAGGCGGATTCCCTGCGCGACGCGTCTACCTGGTTCGAGGACCTTTGCATAACGGAGTCCGGTCCCACAAGGCTGCTGCTGAGCGGATTCGATCTCGGCCATCCCGTCACATCGGACAGCATCCAGACCTCCTTTGATTTCGCCGATCGTGAAACGGAACTCTTCAGCAGCAAGGAAATGGGGGCGGACGCCCTTCGCACGCTCAAGCTGTATGTCGAGACGTGCGAGACGGTTCTCGGGCGTGTCCGGGCCGAAACCCGCACCCTCGCCTTCAGCCTGAAATGGACCCGCCAGATCAGCAGGAGCACCCCCGTTTCCCTGATGTCGCAAGTGTCTTGAAAAACAGGCGCTTCCGGGTTTGTGGGGGGGTATTCTATTGATGAAAGGTGCTATGAGCGTCAGCGAGAATCAATCGCATAAGCGGTTTCGGTTAGCCGGTCGCGACGTAGTTTTGTGGCTGATGGGACAATGGAAAGGCCTGATCGAAGCGCAAGATGGATTCACTCGTGGTTTCCAATGGCAGCTTTTCATAGAAGAATTGCCGATAGCGGGCATGGCGGATTTTTTCGACAAGTTCAGGGCGATACCCAGCCCGGCCAACCTGATCCGCTGAATAGTACGGCACGGCCAGCGCAAAGGGCGCTACAGACCAATTCGGTAGCATAGGAACCGGCGACTTGCAAATTGAATGGCACAAGAACGAGCCGCGCCTT